>NZ_JBFRHF010000016.1:0-187244 GCF_052115705.1 Inquilinus sp. 2KB_23
CTCACACCTGAGCCATCCTACCGAACCGGCTTGCACCGATCCGATACTCATAGCTCTACTAGCGTCCGAGATACCGCGCCCGCTTGTTTGTGCCTCCCACCAGAGACCAAACCGCCGGCCGCGTATCCCTTCTCCACTCTCGTCCAACTTGTCCAAGATCCGTGGCTCACCACTCGATTTCCCGAGCTTCAGAGCCGCATCCGCCCGCCGCGCCTTCCCCCTTCAAGGGACGGCCCGCCAGGGCAGAGGCAACGATGTAATCTCTCCGACTTCTTAGTGCAACCGAATTTTCATCCGGCCCACCGTCTCGTCACCGCCGCTTCGCTTTCGCTCGCCGCCGTGTCGCCGTCGGTGAAGCGGTTTATAGGGAGGTCACCACACCCTGTCAAACGCTTTGTGACGAAAAAAATGCGGACACCGATTTCTCCCCGCGAGGCGCTTTCCCGCGCAAGGCAGAAGGGCCGTCTGACATCGATGGACCAGGTCGGTACGGCCCGGTCCAGCCCCACCTAGATGGTTCTCTACGCGGGCGCGCGCAAGGGCATGCGCTTGTCAGGCGAAAACGGCCCCATCGGTTGACCTCGATCCGCCGGTCCCGCATCTTCGGCCGTCGATCCGGGCGCGCCCATGCCGAACGGGCGGCGCCCCACCCCGCCCCATTGGAGACCGGCCCATTGCGACTCGCGCCGATCGCAGCCCTGTCCTTTCTCGCGCTGGCCGGATTCGGCATCGGCGCGTTCCTCCTCCCCGGATCCCCGCCCGAGGCCGATGCGGCCACCGAGGCCCCGTCGCTGCGGTCCGAGCTGCGCGACCAGATCGCCTATCAGGCGCTGCGCCCGGCGCCGGCCGGGCTGTCGGACTGGATGCTGTCGAATGTCGCCGAAGGGCTGCTGGCCCGCCGCGGCCGCAGCGGCCCGGAGCGCAAGGTACTGGAGGTCGCCGAGGGCGACACGCTGGGCGGCCTGCTGACCGAGGCCGGAGTCGATGAGGGCGATGCCCATGCCGCCGTCTCCGCCCTCGATGGGCTGTACGACCCGACCCGGCTGAAGATCGGCCAGCCGGTCACCCTGACCTTCGACCGCCGCGGCCATGACCGGGTGCTGCGGGCGGTGACGCTGATGCCGGAGGTCGACCGCACCGTCACCGCCCGCCGCGCGCCCGATGGCGGCTTCCGCAGCAGCGAAGCGGAAATGGAGCTGGAGAGCCGGCCGGTCGGGGTTCAGGGCCAGATCGAATCGAGCCTGTATGCCGACGCCACCGCCGCCGGGGTGCCCGACGCGGTGGTGCTGTCACTGCTGCAGACCTGGGCCTATTCGGTCGATTTCCAGCGCGACCTGCAGCCGGGCGACCGATTCGCCGTGCTGTTCTCCCAGGACCACAACGCCGACGGCAGTGTCGCCCGACTCGGGCCGGTCGAGATGGCCCGGCTCGAACTCACCGGCAAGACGCTGACCATGTACCGGTTCGAGAGCCGCGACGGCACGGTCGACTATTACGACCGCGACGGCACCAGCGTGCGCCGCCTGCTGCTGCGCACCCCGGTCGACGGGGCGCGGCTGACCTCGCGATTCGGTGCCCGGCGCCACCCGATCCTGGGCTACACCCGGATGCATCGCGGCGTCGATTTCGGGGCGGCGCGCGGCACCCCGATCTATGCCGCCGGCGACGGGATGGTCGAGATCATCGGCACCCAGCGCGGCTATGGCCGCTATATCCGGCTGCGCCACAGCAACCGGCTGTCGACCGCCTATGCCCATATGAGCCGCTTCGCCAAGCTGGCGAAGGGGGCGCGGGTGCGGCAGGGCGAGGTGATCGGCTATGTCGGCGCCACCGGCCAGGCCACCGGGCCGCATCTGCACTACGAGGTGCTGGTCGGCGGCGCCCAGGTCAACCCGCTGAGCGTCGACCTGCCGACCGGCAACACACTGGAGGGCCGCGACCGCGCCGAGTTCCGCCGCCGGATCGAGGAGATCGACCGCCGGTTCACGCGGCTGACCGAACAAGCGCCGGTCGCCGCCAATCCCCGCGCCGGTGGCTAGGCCGCTTCGGCGAAGCGCAGCGTCAGGCCGGTTCCCGGCAAAGGCGGCACCACCACCTCACCCTGCTGTCGGACATGCGCGACATGGCCCGCGACCAGGCAGGCCTCGCACGCCGCCAAGTCACGGCTGGCGAGGTGAAGCACCGGCGCGGCGCCGAATCCGAGGGTGAATCCGCCGACGCCGACCGAATCGCCGTCGCGCGACGCTCCGTCCAGCGCCGCCCAGGCCGCGGCCGCCGATTCGGTCAGCGGCCCGGCCAGGTCGAGACCGAGGATCCCGGTGGCGCCATTGGGGTGGCGCTCCCACTCCGGCCGGCGCAGCAGCTCCGGCGTCCGGTGCTCGCAGGCGAAGAGCGGCAGGCCGAAGGCGTCGCGCCGGGCCGGATGGGCGAGCCGGAAGGCGGGCTGCACCGGGCCGTCGGGCAGGTCCAGCAGCCGGGCGAGATGGCGCGGCGGCTCCGCCCCTGCCCCGGCCGCCGCGAAAGCCGCCGCCGCCGAATCGGCCGATCCGGTCGCCAGCGCGATGCCGAGCAGGCCCTCGCCCTCCCCCGCCAGCCGCTCGCCCAGGCCGTTGTCGAACTGCGTGGGGTCGAGCACGCCGAGCAGCTCGACATAGTCGGTGGCCAGCATGATGCAGTAGTTCGCGGTGCCCCAGCCGATGTGCCGGCCCCGCGGCGTCACGGTGAAGCCGAGCCGGCGCCAGGTGTCACGCGCCTGGTCCAGCGCCGCGACCGCCAGGATGACATGGTCGAGCCCGGTGATCGCCGGCATCAGAAGCCCCCATGTTCGGCCAGATGCGCCGCCTCATCCGGTGTGCTGTCCCGCCCCAGAATGGGGTTGCGGTGCGGGAAGCGGCCGAAGCGTTCGATCACCGCGAGATGGCGCCGGGCGTAGTCGACATATTCCGGATCACTCAACCCCGCGGCCGACAGCGCGACGCTGCGATGCTGATCGGCCAGGTCCTCGCTGTGCTCGAAGGGCAGGTACAGGAACAGCCGGTGGTCCTCGCCGATCGACGGATCGCGGTCGAAACCTTGGTCCACCGCCGCCTTGGCGGTCGCCAGCGCCCGGGCGTCGGTGGCGAAGGCGCGTGGCGTGCCTCGGAACAGGTTGCGCGGGACCTGGTCGAGCACGATGCACAGCGCGACGGCGCCGAGCGGCGTCCCGCCCCAATCGTCGTGCCGGCCGGCCGCGGCCTCCTCATGCAGGGTGAGGAACCGGGCGCGAATCTCGGCATCGAAGCCGGCATCGCCGCCGAACCAGCGCTCCTTGCCCGACGGCTGGAACCAGAAGGACAGCACGTCGCTGGCAGCGACGGACAGAAGGGTCATGCCGGGCACACTCCGTAGCCGATGGCGTCGTCGAAGACGGCATGCAGCGGATCCTCGGCCAGGTCCAGCCCCGCGACCGGATCGAGCCGGCGGGCGAATCGGTCGGCCATCAGCGCCTTGCGCCGGTCGCCGGCGGCGAGATCGGCCACGGCCTCCTCCAGCATCAGCGCCGCGGCCAGTAGTTTCGCCGCGGGCTGCAGCAGCTTGCGGGCCAGACGCGGCCCATCCTCCGGCCGAGCCCGCAGATGGGCGAAGCCGGCGCGGCACGAGTCGAGCGTCGGGCGCAGCTGGGCCGCGATTCCCGCCAGGGCGGCCGGCGCGGCGTCGAGAATGCCGGAGACCCGGTCGAGGAAGGCCCGATCGCCCGGCAGCTTACCGATGGTGGCGCGCAGGAACTCCAGCGCCTGGACATTGGCCGGCCCCTCCCACACCGCGGTGACCAGGGCGTCGCGGTACAGCCGGGCGGTCGGCCATTCCTCGGTGTAGCCGTTGCCGCCGACGATCTCGACCGCCCGGGCCGCAGCCACGGTGGCCTGCTCTGCGGTCCAGTACTTGGCCAGGGCGACCACGCCGCGGCGCCAGCCCTCGACCGCCGGATCCTCGCCCGGCGCCTCGAACGCCTCGGCGGCCTCGAAGGCCAGCGCGGCCGCGGCCTCTTGGGTCGCGGCGAGGTCGAGCAGCGCGTCGCGCATCATCGGAGTCGTCCGCAGCAGCGTGCCGCCGACCGTGCGGTGGCTGGTCCAGGCCAGCGATTCGAGCAAGGCGCGGCGATGCATCCCGGCGGCGCCGAAGGCGTTGTGCACCCGGCTGTATTCCAGCGCCTCGAGCATCGCCTTCAGCCCATGCGGTGGCGGCGCCACCTCCAGCGCCCAGGCGCCGTCGAGCACGGTTTCGCCGGTGGCCAGGCCACGGGTGCCGATCTTGTCCTTCAGCCGGCGGACATGCAGCCGGTTCGGCGTGCCGTCGGGCAGGGCCGAGGGCACGAGGTAGCAGCCTAGGCCGCGGGCCCCGTCCGGTGCGCCGCGCGGCCGGGCGGTCGCCAGGGCCACCCCGGCGCCGGCGTTGCTGGTGAACCATTTGAGGCCGGTCAGTCGCCAGGCCGATCCGTCCGGCTCCGCCACCGTGGTGGTGGCGCCGACATCGGTGCCGCCATGCAGCTCGGTCGCCCAGGTGCCGCCGGTCAGGGCCTGCCCGTCCATCCGCGCGAGCTGGGGCAGCCAGTCGGCGCGGACAGCATCCGGCGCCAGCCGGTCGAGCACCCAGGCGACGGCGCCGGTCAGGGTCACCGGGCAATGCAGCGAGACATCGGCCTGGGACAGCACGCCGCCCATGACGAAGGACAGCAGATGCGGCGCCCGCCCCGGCCCACCCACCTCGGACCCGAAGGCCAGGCCGATGATGCCGCGGCAATAGGCTTCGGCATGGCAGGCCCGGTATTCGGCGTTCAGCACCACCCGGCTGGTCGACCGGCCCTGGCCGTCATGGGTCTCCAGCCGCGGCGGCGCGTGCCGGCTGGTGTAGTCGGCCTGGGCCTCGACGGTGTCGCCGACCCAGGCGCCGAACTCCGCCAGCCGGTCGCCGAAGCGGGGCAGCAGGTCCGGGCTGCGCCGCACCAGGCGGCGGATGAGGTCGCGGTCGCGGGTGAAGAGGTTCAGGCCGCGCACCGCGGGCGGGGCGTCCAGCGGCCGGGTCTCGATCCGATCCATGACAGCAGCCTCCGAGAAAAGCACCGGCCCAAAATAGCACGAGGCGGCGCAAGCGCCGCCTCGTCCAGGATCATTGCCGCCGCAGGGCAGCTCAATGGGCGTTGGCCCAGACCTTGCGCTTCACGGCATAGAGCAGCCCGGCGAAGACGATCAGGAACAGGATCACCTTGATGCCGATGTGCTTGCGGTCCTCGAGCGAGGGTTCGGCTGTCCACATCAGGAAGTTGACGACATCCCAGGCTTCCTGTTCATGCGTCGCCTTGGTGCCGTCGGTGTAGGTGACGGCGTCGTCGGTAATCATGTTCGGCATCGCCGTGACATGGCCGGGGAAGGCGGCGTTGTAGTTCAACCCGTCCGGGACCTTGAAGCCCTCGGGCGCGTCATGGAAGCCGGTGAGGAAGGCGTAGATGTAGTTCGGGCCATCGGTCTCGCCACCCTCGCCGCGCGCCTTGGCCATCAGCGACAGGTCCGGCGGGGTCTTCCCGCCATTGGCCGCAGCCGCCGCCTTGTCGTTCGGGAACGGGTTGTGGAACGGGTCGGCCGGCAGTGCGGTGCGCTCGATCGGCTCGCCGGCGTCGTTGGTGTCGGCGACCTTGTATTCGGCGGCGATCGCCTTGACCTCGTTCTCGTTGAAGCCGAGCCCCGTGAGGTCACGGAAGTACATCAGCTTCATCGAATGGCAGTTCGAGCAGACCTCCTTGTAGACCTGGAAGCCGCGCTGGGCGGAGGCCCGGTCGAAGGTGCCGAAGAAGCCGCCGAACGACCAGTTCTGCTCCTTCGGGGCGGCCTCGCCTTCGGCCGCCTGGGCGGCCGGGACGATGGTTCCGAGCGACAGCACCACGGCAGCGGCGGCGCCGATGATCTTCAGCTGGGCGGATTTCAGCATGATCTTGTCGAAGAGCGGCATGGTCACGCCTTCACCGTGTTCGGAGCGGCCGACGGGCCGAGGACGGATTCGCTGATGCTACGGGGCAACGGCAGCGGCCGCTCGATCTTGCCCAGGATCGGCAGGATCACCAGGAAATGCAGGAAGTAGTAGACCATGCCGACCTGGCCGATCACCACGGCCGGCCCTTCCGGCGGCTGCGACCCGGCATAGCCAAGGCCGATCACCGAGATCACCAGCAGCCAGAAGAACCAGCGGTAGACCGGGCGGAAGCGGGTGCTGCGGACGCGGCTGGTGTCGAGCCAGGGCAGCACGAACAGCACCGCGATGGCGCCGAACATGGCGATGACGCCCAGCAGCTTCGCCGGGATGCCGAACAGGCTGAAGGTGATCGAGCGCAGGATCGCGTAGAACGGCAGGAAGTACCATTCGGGCACGATGTGCGCCGGCGTCTGCAGCGGGTTGGCCTGGATGTAATTGTCCGCATGCCCCATGAAGTTCGGCATGAAGAACACCATGAAGGCGTAGAAGACCAGGAACACGACGATGCCGAAGCTGTCCTTGACCGTGTAGTACGGGTGGAACGGCAGCGTGTCCTGCGGGCCCTTCGGATCGATGCCGGACGGGTTGTTCGAGCCGGTGACGTGGAACGCGCCGATATGGATGACGACCACGCCCAGGATCACGAAGGGCATCAGGAAGTGCAGCGAGTAGAAGCGGTTCAGCGTCGGATTGTCGACTGCGAAGCCGCCCCACAGCCAGGTCACGATGTTCTCGCCGACCAGCGGGATGGCCGAAAACAGGTTGGTGATGACGGTGGCGCCCCAGAAGCTCATCTGGCCCCAGGGCAGCACGTAGCCCATGAAGGCGGTGGCCATCATCAGCAGGAAGATCACCACGCCGAAGATCCACACCAGCTCGCGCGGCGACTTGTAGGAGCCGTAGTACATGCCGCGGAAGATGTGGATGTAGACGGCGATGAAGAACATCGACGCGCCGTTGGCATGGATATAGCGCAACAGCCAGCCGTAGTTGACGTCGCGCATGATGCGCTCGACCGACTGGAAGGCGAAGTCGACATGCGGCGTGTACTGCATCGACAGGAACAGGCCGCTGGCGATCATGATCACCAGCATCATCCCGGCGATGGCGCCGAAGTTCCACAGGTAGTTGAAGTTCCGCGGCGCCGGATATTCGCCATACTCCTTGGAGAGCATGGAGAAGATCGGCAGCCGCGCGTCGATCCAACGGATCGCCGGGTTCTGGAAGGTCGACTCAGCCGAGCCGTTCGAGCCATGGGCCATGAGGGTAGTCTCCGGAACGAGCGGCTCAGCCGATCTTGATCTTCGTGTCGGTGGTGAAGGCGTAGGTCGGCACGACCAGGTTGGCCGGCGCCGGGCCCTGCCGGATGCGCCCCGAGGTGTCGTAGATCGAACCGTGGCAAGGGCAGAACCAGCCGCCGTAGGGGCCGCGGTTGTCGCCCGGGTTCTGGCCCAGCGGGATGCAGCCGAGATGGGTGCAGACGCCAACGACCACCAGCCACTCCGCCTTCTGCACCCGCGCGGAGTCGGGCTGCGGGTCCGGCAGCACGCCGAGATCGACGTCCTGGGCGGCCTTGATCTGGTCTTCCGGACGGTGGCGGATGAAGACCGGCTTGCCGCGCCACTTCACCGTCAGCGACTGGCCGACCGCGGCGGGCGCCAGGTCGACCTCGACCGAGGCGAGGGCCAGCACGTCCTTCGACGGGTTCATGCTGTCGATCAGCGGCCAGGCGACGCTGCCCACGCCGACCGCGCCGACCGCGCCGGTCAGGAGATACAGGAAGTCACGGCGGGTGCCCCCCTCCCCGGAAGCATGGTGGCCAGACGGCGTGTGGCTCGGGCCGGGTGCGCCCTGGAGGGTGGTGTCCGACATCGCTGCAACGGTCCTTGGGTAGCTGCTCGACCTTGTTGTTACCCATTACCCGCGTCGAAGGCTGGCTTCGGCAACGGGACAGGGCGCCGCATCCCTGGCAGAAGGCGGCCCCGGGTCTATACAATGCCGACCCGACCCTGGCAATTCGCTAGAACCAATATCGACCAGTCGCCGCAACGGGAATTCATGCGCCTCGTCCTCTATGAGCCGGATATTCCGCAAAACACCGGCACCATGCTGCGCCTCGGGGCGGCTCTCGGGGTCGCCGTCGACCTGATCGAACCCTGCGGTTTCCTGATCGACGACCGGCGGCTGCGGCGCGCCGCCATGGACTATGCCGATTTCCTCGACCTCACCCGCTGGACCAGCTGGCGGCGCTATTCCGAGGCCGGCCACGCCGGCCGCCTGGTGCTGCTGACCACCCGCGCGGCGCAGCCCTATACCGAATTCGCCTTCGCCGCCGACGACCGCATCATGGTCGGGCGCGAAAGCGCCGGCGTGCCCGACGCGGTGCATGACGCGGCCGGGGCCCGGCTGGTGATCCCGCTGCGGCCCGAGGCCCGCTCGATCAACGTCGCCACCGCGGCGGCGATGGTGCTGGGTGAGGCGATTCGCCAGACCACGTTATCTATGATCGCTCGGAGATAGGCCTGCGGCTGAAACGCCGATTCCCGCCCCTTCCCGCCCCCGCTAAGGTGCCCGCCCACCCGTGAAGGCCCGCCGCATGAGCACGACATCGCCCGCCGCCCCCGATCCGCAGCGAGTCGAGGCGCAGAAGACCGAGGCCGCGACCTGGTTCGCCGAGCTGCGCGACCGGATCTGCGCCGCCTTYGAAGCGATCGAGGACGACCATGCCGGGCCGTTCGCCGGCCGGCCGGCCGGCCGATTCGAGCGCCGTGCCTGGGACCGGCCGGGCGGCGGCGGCGGTGTGATGTCGACCATGCGCGGCCGGGTGTTCGAGAAGGTCGGGGTCAATATCTCGACCGTCCACGGCGAATTCTCCGAAGCCTTCCGGGCGCAGATCCCGGGCGCCGCCGGCGACGGACGGTTCTGGGCGGCCGGCATCAGCCTGGTGGCGCATCTGCACAGCCCGCTGGTGCCGGCGGTGCACATGAACACCCGTCGCATCGTCACCTCGATCGGCTGGTTCGGCGGCGGCGCCGACTTGACCCCGATGGTGCCCGACGAGACCGACACCCGGGACTTCCACGCCGCGCTGAAGACGGCCTGCGACCGGCACGATCCGGCGTACCACCCGCGCTTCAAGGAGGCCTGCGACAAGTATTTCTACCTGCCGCACCGCGACGAGCCGCGCGGCGTCGGCGGCATCTTCTTCGACAATCTCGACACCGGTGACTGGGACGCCGATTTCGCCTTCACCCGCGATGTCGGCCTGGCCTTCCTGGATTGCTATCCCGGCATCGTCCGCCGCCACATGGACAGGCCCTGGACCGAGGCGCAGCGTGCCCATCAGCTGCAGCGCCGCGGCCGCTATGTCGAGTTCAACCTGCTCTACGACCGCGGCACCACCTTCGGCCTGAAGACCGGCGGCAACACCGAGGCGATCCTGATGTCCCTGCCGCCGATGGTGACCTGGCCTTAGAGACCGCCTGTAAACGCTACTGGTGCGGCCGTCTCGCGGCGGCTTCTCCGCTTCCGGCGCTTACGGACGAGCATGTCCGCTGCGCTCCGGTTCTCGAAGCCACCACCAGCCGACTCACACCAGCGCGTTTCCAAACGATCTCTTTGAAGAATTGCAATTTCGATCACGTGGGATTATTCTCCCCGGGCATTTTGTTCTGAATTCACGACCCGATAATTGTGGATCGCACATCTGATTTCACTATTCGTGCCCCTGTGTGCAATTGACATCGACCGTTGGGCAATTTTGAGAAGCGACTAATTTTCGTCGTCGCGCTGTGGCTTCGTCAGTTTGGCTGCCCCCTCCAGACGATCCTGTTGCTCTGGTGCCAGACCTCGTCTGCCGCAGCCTGCGCATTCCGTGGAGGTCACCGGATGATCGTCGGGATTCCCGTCTACCAGCAGGTCGATCTGCTCGACGTCACCGCACCGCACGAGGTGTTCAAATGGGTGGGCCCGGATGTCGAGGTGCGGCTGCTCGCCGGCTCGACCGAGGAGCCGATCGTGACGCGCGACGGCTTTCGCTTCCTGGCCACGCATCGGTTCGCCGACACGAAGAAGCTCGACATCCTCTGGGTCCCCGGCGGCGATCCCAAGGCGCTGGCGCCGATCATGAGCGGAAAGGAGCCGCGCGACGTCCTGGATTTCCTGCGTCGCATCGGCCCGCATGCGGGCTGGGTCTGCTCGGTGTGTGAGGGTGCCCTGCTGCTTGCGGCCGCCGGGCTGCTCGACGGCTACCACGCCACCACGCACTGGGCATTCATCCCGTGCCTGAAGGAGTTCGACAAGGTCTCCGTCGTGAAGGGATTTCCGCGCTTCCACCAAGACCGCAACCGCCTGACCGGCGGCGGCATCTCGTCCGGGCTCGACGAATCGCTACATCTCGTCCGGCTGTTAAAGGGAGATGACGCGGCGCGCGAGGTCCAGCGCACCATCCAGTATTACCCGAAGCCGCCGTTCCGCAGCGACCTGAAGGCCCCGGCAAACTGCATGTTCTCCTGGTAGGGCCCGTCATTTCCGCAACTGCATTTTCAACCGAAGGAGATTTCCCGATGGCCCGTTCAAGCTCCGACATTGCCGGCAAGTGGACCTATCGCAGCTTCAACAACGATCCCGTGCAGGTCGGGGACGACCCGAAGAAGGCGCTCGCCCTGATCTTCGCCGAGGCCGCGCTGCTGCTGCGGCCGCTCAATAATGTCGACTTCGCCGGCCTGCTCGATTGGGACGGTGGCGGCATGGACCTAAAGGGCAAAATGATCGAAGGCAGCCCCGACATGCCCGTGGCCTTCGCCATCGTCGGCTACGGCCGGCAGGGCACCTCCACCGACGGCTGGGAATACGGCTATAACGGTTGCCTGCCCTACACATGGCCGGAGGGGATCGACCAAGTCCCCTCCCTGGTCGGGTCGATCGTCCGGGTCAAGCCGCACAACGGCAGGCCGGCCGGCTACACCGCCAGCTTCGTCGCGGTGCTGAACAAGGGGTGACATCAGGCCGGTCGGACCATGGGTCCGGCCGGCACTATTTCCGCGGGGCGAAGCTCAGGCGGACGAAGCGCGACCGGTCGGCGCCGATGACCACGGCGTCGATCCGGCGCGCCGTACAGCGGGCCGGGCACCAGCACCGGGACATGCGCCACCCCACCGGGCCGAAGCGGAAGCCCTCAAGATACTGCCGCGCGACGCGTCGGAATTGCGGCCCGGCCCCGGCGGCTACACCGGCTGCTGCTACACCGGCTTCGGATCGAAGCTGTCGGACCGGGCGAGGTTCCAGCTGTCGGCGTACAGCGTGCTCTTCGACTCGCCGTCGACCAGTTCGCCCGGCTTGGCAAAGTAATGCAGCTGGGAGAACAACCGAACCTCGGCCGTGCCGGTCCGCCGCACCAGGTGGTGGGGGCCGAGCTGGGAGGGGTGCTCCAGACCCGCCGCCGCCAGCATCTCGGCCAGGGCCTTCAGGGTGTTGCGGTGGAAGCTGCGCACCCGCTCGGCCTTGTCCGGCACCACCAGGGCCCGCTGGCGCAACGGGTCCTGGGTGGCCACGCCGGTCGGGCAGCGGTTGGTGTGGCAGCTCTGCGACTGGATGCAGCCGATCGCGAACATGAAGCCGCGCGCCGCATTGGCCCAGTCGGCGCCGATCGCCAGCAGGCTGGCGATGTCGAAGGCGCTGACCACCTTGCCGGCGGCGCCGATGCGGATCTTGCTGCGCAGATTGGCGCCGACCAGGGCGTTGTGGACGAACAGCAGGCCCTCGCGCATCGGCACGCCGATATGGTCGGTGAATTCGACCGGCGCCGCGCCGGTGCCGCCCTCGGCGCCGTCGACCACAATGAAGTCAGGCAGGATGCCGGTCTCCAGCATCGCCTTGACGATGCCCATGAACTCCCAGGGATGGCCGAGGCAGAACTTGAAGCCGACCGGCTTGCCGCCGGACAGCTCGCGCAGCCGGGCGATGAAGCCCATCATCTCGACCGGCGTGGAGAAGGCGCTGTGGCTGGACGGCGAGATGCAGTCCTGCCCGACCGGCACGCCGCGGGTCTCGGCGATCTCCGGCGTCACCTTGCGCGCCGGCAGGATGCCGCCATGGCCGGGCTTGGCCCCCTGGCTGAGCTTGATCTCGATCATCTTGACCTGGTCGCTCTGCGCCTGCTCGGCGAAGCGCTCCGGGTCGAAATGCCCGTCGGCGGTGCGGCAGCCGAAATAGCCGCTGCCCAGCTCCCACACCAGATCGCCCTGGTTCTCGCGGTGGTAGGGGCTGATGCTGCCCTCGCCGGTGTCATGGGCGAAGCCGCCCAGCCTGGCGCCGCGGTTCAGCGCCCGGATGGCGTTGGCGCTGAGCGCGCCGAAGCTGATCGCCGAGATGTTGAACACCGAATGCGAATAGGGCTTGGTGCATTGCGGCCCGCCGACGGTGATGCGGAAGGTCGCGGGGTCGGCCACCGGCGCCGGCCGGGTGGAATGGCCGATGAACTCGTAGCCCGGCTGGTAGACGTCGAGCAGCGTGCCGAACGGCTTTTCCCCGCCCTCGTTCTTGGCGCGGGCGTAGACCAGCGAGCGCTGGGCCCGCGAGAAGGGCAGCATCTCGTTGTCGGATTCCAGCAGGTACTGCCGGATCTCCGGCCGGATGCCCTCCACGAGGTAGCGGATGTGGCCGATCACCGGATAGTTGCGCCGCACCGCATGCGGCGCCTGCACCAGATCCCAGACCCCGAGCAGGCTGAGCAGCCCGGCGACCGCCGTCACCGGCCACAGCCAGTGGACCTGGCCGAGCAGCGGCAGGGTGGCCAGGGTGATCAGGACCAGCAGCCCGAAGGCCACGTAGCGGTTCAGCAGGGACATCGGGACCTCGGCGGCATCGGGACTCGCCGCCGACGATACGCCGCCGAACCGAAGCGGCAAATCCACCCTCGGCCTGCCGCCGGATATTGTTCGGTGGCAACCACCGCCGCGGAGGGCGCCGGCCGGGCGCCCTCCGCGGCGGTGACGGCCGCTACGCGGGCAAGGCGCCGGAGCGCTTGGCGGTCCAGGTGGCCATGTAGTCCATCAGCCCGGGCGACAGGCAGTCATACGGTTCGAGCTTCAGCTCCCGCAGCCGGGCCCGCACGCCGTCCATGGTGCTGGGATCGACGCCCGACTCGATGATCGACGACACGAAGGCGGCGAAGCCCGGCTCGGCATAGCCGTCCCGGTCGAACCGCTCCGGATGGATGAAGGACAGCCCCTTGAACGGGTGGTCGCGCTCGACCGGCCCGTGCATGTGGACGCCGCACTGCTTGCAGGCGTGCCGCTGGATCAGGGCGCTGGGATCGACCACCGCCAGCTTGTCGCCGTTCTCCAGCACCGTCACCTTGTCGGACGGCACCACCGCGACGATCGAGAAGGCGACGCCCTTCGGCTTCCAGCATTTGGTGCAGCCGCAGGCATGGTTGTGGGCGACATCGCCCTCGATGCGCACTTTGACGGGACGGTCGGTGCAGGCACAGGTCAGCGTCCCGCCCTGGAAGCTGCCGGACCCGCGGCGCACGCCGCCATCGACGACCGGGTGTATGGAAACTTGGCCGCTCATAGCGTTCTCCCCTGAGGTTTGTTGTCCCGGATGGTCGTTCCGGTGGGAGTTTCGGACATGCGCGACGAAATCTCTATTGGTCCCTCGGATGAGAATTGGTGCCGGGATCGGGCGTCAGCCCAGCCCGGGGAGCGCAATGTTCGGGGCTAAAGCACCGCCGCCGTGTGCTCCGCCATCGCGGCGATGATGAGATCCCAGTCGTCGGGATGCAGCTCGTGGCCGCCGCCGTCGATGCGGACCAGCCTTGCCCCCACCACCGCATTCGCCAGCGCGGCGCCGCGCTCGACCGGGAAGATCGGGTCCGCCGTGCCATGGATGACCAGCAGCGGCGCCTGCAGCTCGCCCAGGCGGCCCCGCCACCGCTCGCCGCCCTTCAGCAGGAAATGGTTGGTCGCGCTGGCAAAATTCCTGGCCCGATCATAGTCGCGCTCGGCCAGCCGGCGGGCGGCGGCCGCGTCATGCGGATGCGCGCTGCCGGCGATCATGCGCGCGTCCCCGGTGATGGCGTCGATCGCCTGGCCGCGGTCCGACCAGTCGACGGCCGGGCCGGTCGCGGCATCCTCGGGATCGGCCGCCGCGGTCTCCGGCGGATCCGGCCTGTCGACGCCGACCGGGGTGGAGCTGATCGCGGTCAGCGAGGCGATCCGGGCCGGATGCGCCAGCGCGGCGAATTGCGCGATCATGCCTCCGGCCGACATGCCGACGAGATGGGCGCGGCGCAGGCCATAGCCGTCGAGCACGCGGATCGCGTCCTCGGCCATGTCGTCGAACCCGTAGGGCGGTTCGCCCGGCGGGTAGGTTGTCGACAGGCCGGTGTCGCGGTTGTCGTAGCGGATCACGTGGCGCCCCTGGCCCGCCAGGCGCCGGCAGAACTCGTCCGGCCACCACAGCATCGAGGCCATGGCGCCCATGATCAGCAGCACCGGCGAGTGGGTCGGGTCGCCGAAGGCCTCGGTCGCGATCTCCACGCCGTCGGCCCTGACCGTCTTCTCGCTCATCTCCCCCCTCCTCCGTCGATACCCGGGCGAGCCGGCCGTCCTAGGCTCCGGCCAGCTCGCGCAGCCGGCCCAGGCTTTCGGCCCGGCCCGGCCGCAGGCCCTGGCCGATCCACCAGCGTTCGACCTCGGCCAAGGCACGGCCGACCGCCGGGCCGGACAGGCCGAGCGCGACGATGTCGCGGCCGCGCACCGGCAGCGTCGGCACCGGCTCCTTCTCCGCGGCCGCCAAGGCACGCTTGAAGCTCCGGCGCTTCGGCGCCGCCGCCCAGGCCAGGCGGATGCGGTCGCGCGCGCCGCCGCGGCCATGCCGGTACAGCAGCAGCCGCACCCCGGCCTCGTCGGGCGCGTCCGCCATGGCATCGGCCCGCAGCCCCGCCAGCCGGTCGCGCTCCTCGTTTGACAGCTTCAGCCGGGCGGCCACCGGCGCCACATCGCCGCGCAGCAGCGCCGCCAGCCGCAGCACCGGATCGGCGCCGGGCGCCACCCGGACCAGGCCCTGCAGCCGTGCGATGTCGCCGTCCTCACCCAGCACATGCCGGGCGATGCCGGCATCGGCCATGACCTGCCACACCGGCACCGGGTCCGGCGCGGCCAGCAGCTTCAGCAGCTCGGCCCGGACCCGCTCACCCGACAGCCGGTCGAGGCCGCCCGCCGCCGCGGCGCAGGCGGACAGCGCCGCCGGGTCGGGGTCGCCCTGGCCGTAATGGGCGTGGAAGCGGAAGAAGCGCAGGATCCGCAGAGCATCCTCGGCGATGCGCTGCGCCGGGTCGCCGACGAATCGCACCCGCCCCTCGCGGGCATCCGCCACCCCGCCGAAATAGTCGTGGACGGCGCCGTCGGGTTCGGCCGACAGCGCGTTCATGGTGAAGTCACGCCGGGCCGCGTCGGCCCGCCAGTCGGCGGTGAACTCGACCACCGCATGCCGGCCGTCGGTCTCGACATCGACCCGCAGCGTGGTGACCTCGAAGCTCTTGCCGCCCGACCGCGCGGTGACGGTGCCGTGCTCCAGCCCGGTGGGGATGAAGCCGAGCCCGGCGTTGCGCAGCGCGGTCATCACCGCCTCCGGCCGCAGCGGCGTGGCGATGTCGACATCCGCCGCGTCACGGCCCAGCAGGGCGTTGCGCACGCAGCCGCCGACGAAGCGCGGGTCGAAGCCCGGGATCGACAGGGCGGCGATCACCGCCCGGGCGGCGGGATCGGTGGCCCAGCCCGGCAGCGACATCAGGTGGTGCGAGGGCATGTCGTAGGCGGTCAAGATGCGGTTCCGAGCAGCACGTCACGCAGATTGCGCAGGATGCCCGCGGTCACGCCCCAGACATAGCGGTCGCGATACGGGAAGGCGTAGTACTGCCGCTCGACCCCCTGCACGGTGATGCGGTGCAGCTTCGGGTTGCCGGGGGCCAGGATGAAGGCCAGCGGCACCTCGAAGATCTCAGCCACCTCGAACGGGTCGGGCGCGGTCTCGAAGGGCGGCACCAGCAGCCCGACGAAGGGATGGATCTCGAAGCCGGTGCGGCTGACATAGGTGTCGAGCCGGCCGACGATCTCGACCCGGTCACGCGTCAGCCCGATCTCCTCCTCGGTCTCGCGCAGCGCCGCGGACAGCGGGTCGGGGTCGCCGGGGTCGATGCCGCCGCCGGGAAAGCTGATCTGCCCGGCATGGGCGGTCAGGTGCGGCGTGCGCAGGGTCAGCAGGATGGTGTCGCCGTCCGGCCGCCGGATGATCGGCACCAGCACCGCGGCCGGCCGCAGCGCCGCCAGCGGCTTGAGGTCCGGGTTGAGGTCGTGGTCGCCGCGCGGGCCGGAACCATGGTCGCTACGTGACTGGCTCGGCCGGTAGCGCCGCAGCCGGTCCAGATCGACCGGTGCCGAGGGGCCCTCCGCGGTCACGCCTGGTCCAGCGGGAAGAAGATCCGATGGCTCCACACCCCCATCCGGCCGTCATGGCTGACGGCGATGTCGGCCAGCTCGTAGAACACCGGGCGCGTCAGCAGCGCCTCGAGCCCGTCCTTGACGTGGACATAGGGCGACGGCTCGCCGGTGTCGGGGGCGAAGGCGACGCGGATCGGGTGGTCGGGCCCGGCCTGGCACAACACATCGAGATTGGTGCGGAAAGTCAGGACCTGGTCCTCGCCGGAACCCTCGGCCTCGACCGCCACGGCGACGAAGGGCGCGTCGTCGACCGTGATCCGCCCGCGCTCGGCCGGCGTGATCAGCCAGTAGTCCCCGGCGGCATCGCGTCGCAGCACGGTGGCGAACAGCTTGACCAGGGCGATCCGGCGGATCGGGCCGCCATGATAGTACCAGGTGCCGTCACGGCCGATGCGGATGTCGTAGGCCTCGTCGGCGGCGGTCGGATCGCGCCGGGCCCCGGCCAGCGCAGCGCCGACATCGGCCGCGGGGGCTGGAGTCTGACCCGGCGACGTTTTGCCCGCCTGCGTTTTGTTCGACTCGTCTTCGCTCAATTCCGCCATACTCTTGCAATAGATCCGTCAGACCACCGGCAGAGCGGCCCGCCCATGCAAACGACCGTTTCGTCCTCGCCCGAGCTCGACACGCCGGCCACGCCCGGCGACATCGATGCGGCGGGTGAACGCCTGTCCGCCGTGCGCACCATGATCGGCCGGGTCATCTTCGGCCAGCAAGAGGTGATCGACCAGAGCCTCATCACCATCCTGGCCGGCGGCCACGTCCTGCTGGTCGGCCTGCCCGGCCTGGCCAAGACCCGGCTGGTCGAGACACTGGGCACCGTGCTGGGCCTGGAGGAGCGGCGGGTGCAGTGCACGCCGGACCTGATGCCGGCCGACATCCTCGGCTCCGAGGTGCTGGAGGAGGCCGAGAACGGGCGCCGCAGCTTCCGCTTCCTGCCCGGCCCGGTGTTCTGCCAGCTGCTGATGGCCGACGAGATCAACCGCGCCAGCCCGCGCACCCAGTCGGCGCTGCTGCAGGCGATGCAGGAGCACCGGGTGTCGATCGCCGGCCGGTATCTGCCTTTGCCCGAACCCTTCCATGTCCTCGCCACCCAGAATCCGCTGGAGCAGGAAGGCACCTACCCGCTGCCCGAGGCACAGCTCGACCGCTTCCTGATGCAGGTCGATGTCGGCTATCCCGACCTGGCGGCCGAGCGGCGCATCCTGCTCGCCACCACCGGCGTCGCCGAGGCCCAGATCGAGCCGGTGATGAGCCCGGATTCGCTGCAACGGACCCAGCGCCTGGTGCGCCGCCTGCCGGTCGGCGAGACCGTAATCGAGGCGATCCTGTCGCTGGTTCGCGCCGCCCGGCCCGATTCGACCGACCTGCCCGAGGTTCAGCGCATGGTCGGCTGGGGCCCCGGCCCGCGCGCCAGCCAGTCGCTGATGCTGGCCTGCCGCGCCCGCGCCCTGCTGACCGGCCGCCCGTCGCCGTCGATCGACGACGTCGCGGCGCTGGCCCATCCGATCCTGCAGCACCGCATGGCCCTGACCTTCGCGGCGCGCGCGGATGGCGCGACGATCACCGATGTGATCGACCGGCTGGTCGCGCGTCTCGGCTGAGGCCGCGATGGCGCTCGCCCCCCCGCCCCTGACCGGCGCTGCGCGGCGCAAGGCCGCCGATGCGCTGGCGGCCACGCTGCCGCCCCTGCTGGTCGCCGCCGACCGCATCGCCGCGACGGTGGCCCAGGGTGTGCACGGGCGGCGCCGGGTCGGGGTCGGCGACAGCTTCTGGCAGTTCCGCCGCTACCAGCCGGGCGAACCGGTCGGCCGGATCGACTGGCGCCAGTCGGGCAAGACCGAAGGCCTGTTCCAGCGCGAGACCGAATGGGCGGCGGTGCAGACCGCCTGGCTGTGGCGCGACGCCTCGCCCTCGATGGACTACCGCTCCTCCAACGCCCTGCCGACCAAGCGCGAGCGCGGCGAGGTGCTGCTGCTGGCCCTCGCCTCCCTGCTCAACCGCGCCGGCGAGCGGGTGGCGCTGATCGGCGGCGGGGCACCGCCGGCGACCGGGCGGGCCAACCTGCTGCGCCTCGCCGCGGCGCTCGACCATTCCGCGCCCGATGACGGCACCAAGGCGGTGCCGTGGGAGCTGCGGGTGCCGCGCCACGCCGCCATGGTGCTGCTGAGCGACTGCCTGGCCCCGCTGGAGGAGATCGGGCAGTCGGTCGCGGCCTATGCCGCACGCGGCGTCCGCGGCCACATCCTGCAGATCCTGGACCCGGCCGAGGCGACGCTGCCCTTCGAGGGTCGCATCCGCTTCGAAGGCATCGAGGAGGTCCAGTCGGCGCTGATCCCGCGGGTGCGGTCGGTGCGCGACGCTTATCGCGACCGCCTTGCGGCGCATCAGGACGGTCTCGCCGCGATCGCCAGGACCGCCGGCTGGAGCTTCGCCATCCACCGCACCGACCGGTCGCCCGAGGCCGCGCTGCTGGGCCTGTGGGCGATCATGTCCGGGGCCACGACCGGCAGGGCCAGATGGTGATCCTCGGCGCGCTCGTGTTCCTGGCCCCGGCCATCCTGGCGGCGCTGATCCTGCTGCCGGTGATCTACTGGCTGCTGCGGGTCACCCCGCCGGCGCCGCGCCGCCTGAGCTTCCCCGCGATCCGCCTGCTGCTGGGCCTCGACGCCCAGGAGGAGACGCCGGAGCGGATGCCCTGGTGGCTGCTGGTGATGCGCCTGGCGCTGGCCGCGCTGATCATCGTCGCCCTGGCCCATCCGGTGCTGAACCCCGCCGCGGCGCTGCCGGGCAACGGCCCGGTGCTGCTGGTGGTCGACAACGGCTGGGCCGCCGGCAAGGCCTGGCCGCAGCGCCAGGACGCCCTGCGCGCCGCCGTCGACAAGGCCGAGCGGGCCGGCCGCGAACTGCTGCTGCTGCCCACCGCGCCGACCGCCCCGGGCGAGCCGGTCGCGGTCAGCCGCCTGCTGCGTCCCGGCGAGGCGCGCGGCGTGATCGACGGCCTGGCTCCCAGCCCCTGGCCGACCGACCGGGCCGCGGCGCTGAAGGCGGTCGACGCGCTGCGCCTGTCCGGCGGCACCCATGTCGTCTGGGCCGGCGACGGCATCACCACCGAAAAGGATGCGGCCGGCGTCCGCGACTTCGCGGCGCGGCTGCAGCGTTTCGGCGGCCTCGAGGTCCTGACCCCGCCGGCCTTCGACCTGGCGCATCTGGTCGGGACGCCCGAGGTGGTCGACACCGCCCTGACCGTGCCGGTCCGCCGCGCCACCGCCGTCGGCGACGTGCCGCTGGTGCTGCGGGCCACGGCCGAGGACGGCCGGCCGCTGGCCCGGACCGAGCTGCGCTTCGCCGCCGGGCAGCGTCAGGCCGAGGCCCGGTTCGACCTGCCGTCGGCCGCGCGCAACGCCATCGCCTCGGTCTCGATCGAGAGCGAGGCCACGGCCGGGGCCACGGTGCTGGTCGACGAGCGCTGGCGCCGCCGCCCGGTCGGCCTGGCCACGCCGCAGGACACCGCGCGGGCCCAGCCGCTGCTGACCGAGAGCTACTATCTGGACCGGGCGCTGGAGCCCTTCGCCGAGATCCGCCGCGGCAGTGTCGCCGAGCTGCTGGGCGGCACCCAGCCGACCGACCGGCTGGCGGCGCTGCTGCTGCCGGACGGGGCACTGTCCTCCGACGCCGACCGCGAGGCCGCCGACCGCTGGATGGAGGGCGGCGGCGCCCTGATCCGCTTTGCCGGGCCGATCCTGGCCGCCAACCCGGACGCGCTGGTGCCGGTGCCGCTGCGCTTCGGCGACCGCACCCTGTCCGGCGCCATGTCCTGGACCGAGCCGATGCCGCTGGCGCCGTTCGACGCCGCCAGCCCGTTCCAGGGCCTGACCATCCCATCGGACATCCGCATCCAGCGCCAGGTACTGGCCGACCCGTCGCCGGACCTGGCCGACAAGACCTGGGCCCGGCTGACCGACGGCACCCCGATCGTCACCGCCGAGCGGCGCGGCCGCGGCTGGCTGGTGCTGATCCACACCACCGCCGGCCCAGGCTGGTCGAACCTGCCCTTCTCCGGCCTGTTCGTCGACATGTTGCGCCGCGTGGTGGCGCTGGGCAGCGGCGTCGGCGGCGACAGCGGCCAGGCCAGCCTGCCGCCGGTGCGGGTGCTGGACGGCTATGGCCGGCTGATCCCCCCGCCGCCCCTGGCGCTGCCGATCGCCGGCCCCGCCTTCGCCACCACCGTGCCGGGACCGGAGCATCCGCCCGGCTTCTACGGCACCGAGGACAACCGCCGCGCCCTTAATCTGGGAGCCGCCGTGACCAGCCTGGAGCCGTTCCCCGACCTGCCCGCGGGCGTCACGGTGTCCAGCTACCAAGCCCCGGTGGAGGTCGACCTGCGGCCCTGGATCTTCGGTGCGGCGATGGCGCTGCTGATCATCGACGGCATCATCGCCCTGGTCATGCGCGGGTTGCTGACGCCGCCGCGGCGCACCACCGTCGCCTCGGTCCTGGTCGCCGGCCTCGCCGCCGCGTCGCTGCTGGGTCCGGCGCCGGCGCGGGCCCAGGACGACGCCCGGATCATCGCCATGGCCAACCATGTCCGCCTCGCCTATGTCGAGACCGGGCAGCAGGATGTCGACAGCGTCAGCCAGGCCGGGCTGGAGGGCCTGGCCCAGGTGCTGCGCGACCGCACCTCGGTCAACGCCGAGGGCGCCGTCGGGGTCAATGTCGAGAGCGACGAGCTGGCCTTCTTCCCGCTGCTGTACTGGCCGGTGACCACGGCCCAGCCGGCGCTGTCCGATGCCGCGATCGCCCGGCTGAACGCCTTCCTGCGCACCGGCGGCACCATCTTCTTCGACACCCGCGACCAGGCGGTCGGGGGTGGCGGCGCCCTAGCCGGCCCGGGCGCCCAGAAGCTGCGCGAGCTGACCCGCGGCCTCGACATTCCGCCGCTGACACCCGTGCCGCCCGACCACATCCTGACCCGCGCCTTCTACCTGATGCAGGATTTCCCGGGCCGCTACGCCGGCGGAGACCTGTGGGTCGAGACCGGGGACGCCACCGTCAATGACGGCGTGTCGACCATCATCATCGGCGCCAATGACTGGGCCGGCGCCTGGGCGATCGATGCCGGGGGCACGCCGATGCTGCCGGTGGTGCCGGGCGGCGAGCGCCAGCGCGAGATGGCGTTCCGCTTCGGCGTCAACCTGGTGATGTACGCCCTGACCGGCAACTACAAGTCGGACCAGGTGCATGTCCCGGCGATTCTGGAACGGCTGGGCCAATAGATGACCGACGCCGCCTCCGTCGCCCTCTCACCCCTGCTGCCCTGGATCGTCCTGGGGCCGCTGCTGGGGCTGGCCGTGCTGGCCCTGCTGGTCGGCGCCTGGCGCCGCGCCCCGGGGCTGGGCTGGCGCACCCTGGCCGCCGCCATGCTGGCGGCCGCGCTGCTGAACCCGTCGCTGGTCGAGGAGAAGCGCGACCCGATCCACGACGTCGCGGTGGTGGTGGTCGACCGCTCGCCCTCGGACCAGATCGAGGACCGCCCGGCCCGGATCGATTCGGCCGTGGCCGAGCTGCGCACCAAGCTGGCCGCCTTCCCCGACCTCGACACCCGCTTCGTCACCGTCGGCGAGGGCGCCAACGCCTCGCTGGACGAGACCCGGCTGTTCGAAGCGCTGGGCGCGGCCACGGCGGACGTGCCGCGGCGGCGGCTGGCCGGCGCCATCCTGGTCACCGACGGCCAGGTGCACGACGTGCCGACCGACCCGGCGGCCCGCACCGCCTTCGGCCCGGTCCACACCTTGCTGACCGGCCGCAAGGACGAGATCGACCGCCGCATCGTGGTCGCCCAGGCGCCGAGCTTCGGCCTGGTCGGCCAGGACGTCACCGTGACCCTGCGGGTCGACGACCTGCCGAAGGGCGAACCCGGTGCCGTCGCCACCGTGACCGCGACCAAGGACGCCGGCGCCCCGGAGGCGCTGCAGCTGCCGGTCGGGCGCGACACCCAGGTGACCTTCCGCCTCGACCATGGTGGGCCGACCGTGTTCGAATTCGCGGTCGAGGGCCTGCCGGGCGAGCTGAGCCAGGCCAACAACCGCGCCGCCATCGTGGTCAACGGCGTGCGCGACCGGCTGCGCGTGCTGCTGGTGTCGGGTGAGCCGCATCCGGGCGAGCGAACCTGGCGCAACATCCTGAAGTCCGACCCGTCGGTCGACCTCGTCCACTTCACCATCCTGCGCCCGCCGGAGAAGCAGGACGGCACGCCGATCAACGAGCTTTCACTGATCTCCTTCCCGATCCGCGAGCTGTTCGAGACCAACCTCAAGGATTTCGACCTCATCATCTTCGACCGCTACCGGCGGATGGGGGTGCTGCCCAACCTCTATCTCGGCAACATCGCCCGCTACGTGCAGGAGGGCGGCGCCTTCCTCGAGGTCTCCGGCGAGGCCTTCGCCGAACCCCTGAGCCTGTACCGCACCCCGATCGGCAACATCCTGCCGGCCGAACCGACCGGCGAGGTGCTGGAGCAAGGCTACCGCCCGACCGTCACCGAACTCGGCCAGCGCCATCCGGTGACGGCGACGCTGCAGGGCGCCACCGACGGGCCGGGCGGCGGGCCGAGCTGGGGCCGCTGGTTCCGCCAGATCGACGTGGTGCCGCATGGCGGCAACGTGGTGATGACCGGGGTGGGCGGCCGGCCCCTCCTGATCCTCAACCGGGTCGGCGAGGGCCGGGTGGCGCAGATGGCGTCGGACCAGATCTGGCTGTGGAGCCGCGGCTTCGAGGGCGGCGGCCCACAGGCCGAGCTGCTGCGCCGCCTGGCGCATTGGCTGATGCGCGAGCCCGAGCTGGAGGAGAACGTGCTGCGGGCAGAGGCCGCCGGCCAGCGCATCGAGATCCACCGCCGCAGCCTCGACCGCAGCAACCCGCCGGTGACCGTGACCGATCCCGACGGCAAGACCCAGAGCCTGGCGCTGACCGAGGCCACGCCCGGCCTCTACACCGGCCGCCTCACCGCCCAGGGGCCGGGCATCTACCGCGTCAGCGACGGCGACAAGACCGCCCTGGCGGTGGTCGGCACGCTGAACCCGCCGGAGCTGAGCGACATGCGCGCCGTGCCCGACAAGCTGGCACCGGTGACCGAGACCAGCGGCGGCGGTGTCGCCTGGCTGGCGACCGACGGGGTGCCGAGCATCCGCCGCACCCGGCCGGACCGTGCCGCCGCGGGCACCGGCTGGATCGGGTTGCGCGGCAACGGCGACTACACCGTCACCGGCATGACCGAGACGCCGCTGCTGCCACCGCTCGTCGCCCTGTTCCTGGGCCTCGGCGGGCTGATGGCGGCCTGGCGACGCGAGGGGCGGTAGCGCCCGCTCTTGGTGCCGGCATTGTCGCCATCGGCGAGGAAGCGTAGGATTATCCGATAATCCGATCGATCGTCGGGCCAGGTCCGGTGATGGGCCCGGCGACCGCTCTGCAGCTTGTTGCAGCCGTAGCTCTTCCGTCGGGCCATGACATCTTTTGATCACAAGGCGGTCCTTATCGTTGGCGGACGGCAGATCGCCGGCGAGGCGCGTTCCCATGCATGGATGGGCAGGGCCGCCGCCCGCCGACGCGATGAGAAGCCGTTCGACGAGGACTGACACCGTTCAGGGAGGCCGAAATGACGAAAGTGAGCTGGGTCGTGAAGGCGACGGAGCTTGCCAACTGCAACTGCGCCTATGGCTGCCCCTGCCAGTTCAACGACCTGCCGACGCATGGGCATTGCCGTGCCGTGGTCGGCTTTCTGATCGAAACGGGACATTTCGGCGATGTCAGCCTCGACGGGCTGCGGGCCGTTGGCCTCTACGCCTGGCCCGGGCCGGTGCATGAGGGCAAAGGCACCATGCAGCTGGTCATCGACGAGCGGGCCGACGCCGCCCAGCGGGACGCGTTGCTCAAGATCATGACCGGCGAGGAGACCGAGGACATGGCCACCATGTGGTGGGTGTTCGCCGCCATGAGCCCGACCCGGCTCGAGCCGCTGTTCCGGCCGATCGAGATCGAGATCGATGTCGACCGCCGACGCGGCCGGTTCGTCGTGCCGGGGCTGGTCGAGACGACCGGCGAGCCGATCCGCAACCCGGTGACCGGCGCCGAGCACCGCGTCCGCATCGACCTGCCGAACGGCTTCGAATACCGCTTGGCCGAGATCGGCAGCGGCACGACCAAGGCGGCCGGCGGGATCGAGCTGGACCTGGCGGGCACCTATGCCCAGTTCGCGCACATCCATCTCAACAACGCCGGCATTGTGGCGTAACCGGCGGCGATGGACACGGGTGCTGCCCCATCCGCGATCGAGGCGGTGCTCCGCCGCGACCGTCTGGTGACGCTCGTCGCCCTCGCCTGTGTCTGCATTGCGGCCTGGATCTATGTCGGCCTCGGCATCGGCGTGGAAATGCCCGGTATGGAAATGCCCGGCATGGAGATGCCTGGCACGGCGATGTCCATGCCGATGCCCTGGACCGGCGCCTATTTCGCCCTGATCGTCGCGATGTGGGCGGCGATGATGGTGGCGATGATGCTGCCCGGGGCGGCGCCGATGGTGCTCACCTATGCCGCGCTGCAGCGCCATCGCCGGCGGGCCGCGCCACAAGCGGCGACCGCCCTGTTTACGCTCGGCTACCTGACGATCTGGGCCGGCTTCAGCATCCTGGCCGCCACCCTGCAATGGCGCCTCGATGCTCTGGCCCTGCTGTCCCCGGCGATGGCGACCGCCAACACGGTCCTGGCCGGCGGCGCCCTTGTGATCGCCGGCGCCTACCAGCTCACCCCGCTGAAGCGCGGCTGTCTCGTCCGCTGCCGGTCACCGGTCGAGTTCCTCACCCGCCACCATCGGTCCGGACCGTTCGGCCTCGGCCTTCGCCACGGCCTCTTCTGCCTCGGCTGCTGCTGGGCGCTGATGCTGCTGCTGTTCGTCGGCGGCGTGATGGATCTCACCTGGATCGGCGTCATCACGCTGTTCGTGCTGCTCGAAAAGACGGTGCCGGCCGGCCGCTGGCTCAGCCGCGTCACCGGAGTCGGCCTGATCCTGTGGGGCGGCTGGACGGCGCTGGTCGTTCTGTAGGCGCCCAGGCAGGGCCGGAAGCGGTCGGCCCCCGGCTCCCCTCCTCTCCTCAGTTCATCACGATCTCGACCCGGCGGTTCTGCGGTTCGCGGACGCCGTCGGCGGTCGGCACCAGGGGATCGGCCTCGCCGACGCCGCGGACCGCGATCAGGGTGTCGTCGACACCGTCGGCGACCAGCTGGCGCCGGACCGCATCCGCCCGGCGCACCGACAGCGCCTGGTTGTAGGCGTCGGTTCCGGACCGGTCGGTGTGGCCGGTGACGCCGATGCGGGTCGATTCGCCCCGCAGCGCGTCGGTGGCGGCGGAGGCGACGATCGACGTCGCCTCGGGCGTCAGCTTCGAACTGTCGAAGTCGAAGAACACGAGATAGCTGCGCTCGCCGGTGGTGACCGGGCTGTCCGGCACGGTCTGCGCCGCGGCCTGGCCGAAGTCGAAGGTGTATTTGAAGCCGGCCAGGATGGTGTGGTTGTTAGGGGCGCCGACCTTGATCTTGGTGTCGCCCGAGGTGGTGTTGCCCTCGGTCTCGCCGAAATAGCGATACTCCAGATTCGCCGCCCAGTTCGGCGTGATGGAGTAGGACACGCCGGCGATGCCCTGGTAGGCGAACAGCGGTGAGCTGAACTCGGTGTCGATGTCGGCGTCCTTGACCTTGACCTTCCAGGTGTTGAAGCCGACGCCGATGCCGCCGCCGACATAGGGCACGAAGGGCGAGCCGAACTCGAAATCGTAATAGACGTTGGCCATCAGCCCGATCGTCCGCTCATGGCCGTCGACGTCGACCTTGACGTCGCTGGCACCCGGGACCGCGAACCGGCCCCGGCGGAAGGAATCGAAGCCGAACAGCACGTTACTGATGTCGTTCTGGCGGAAGCTGGCCTCGAGGTCGGTGCGGAACGCGCCGAAATCGTAGCCGATGTAGACATCACCCGCGACCGCCGCATCGAGGGAGACATCGGCACGGCCTTTGGTGGTCGGGTTCGAGAAGTCCCAACCCTGAGTCTGCGGGATGTTCACCCCCGCCCCGGTGCCGAGATAGATGCCTCGCGCCTGCTGGGCCATCCCGGGCGTGGCCAGCAGCGCGACCACGGCGCCCGCAACAAACACTGCCAGAGTTTTCATCTGCCGCCTTCCTGATCAGAGTCAAACCGAAGGCCGCGCCCTCCCCGACGCCCCACTGCAGGGTTTTATCCAGGCCCCTCGCATCATTACGAAGGCTTCGATAGCTGATCAACCCGAAATCAAAGAATTCACGAGAACCATGCCATTTTAAATCTTCATGAAAAGGTAAAGTCTTGAGCGAGAATCCCGGCCGAATCTGGTTGGACTGCAACCCTGGAGATGCCGTCATGACGACAAGATCGTATTTAGTCGGAATTCTCCACGATTGCATGGCAATCCTGGACATGCCGCAGCGGCGACGGCGGGCCCGGATCAGGGCCGGCCGCTGAATCTCTGACGTCGTGATTCGCTGGGGACGGACGGGGGGCCCTATCCTTGGCGCCGGCAGTCGAACAGGTGGTTGCGGTTCACCCGGAACCGGCGGCGGCGGTGCGGGCCCAGCAGGCGGCGGCTGTCGACGATGATGGGCACCAGCCCGGCGGCAGCCAGCCGGCCGGGAAACTCCCGCCCGTTGATGCGGTAGTGGTAGGGGTGGCCGAAGCGCCGCATCCGTTCGACCGGGTCGACGATGTCGGCCCCGTCCTGGGTCGGCCCCTTGGGATCGAACGGCACCATGATGATGGCATGGCCGCCAGGCCGCAGCACCCGCGCCAGCTCGGCGATCGCCGCGCCGTCGCCGGGGATGTGCTCCAGCACATGGTTCGCCAGCACCCAGTCGAAGCTGGCGTCGGCGAAGGGCAGCGCCGCCAGGTCGGCCTGGATGTCGGCGGAGGGGTCGAACAGGTCGACCGAGCGGTAGCGCAGGTTGGGCAGGCCCCGCAGCCGCTGCTCCAGCCACGGTTCGGGCGCCGCATGCAGCACCCGGTGCCGGCCGGTCAGGAGGTCGGTGTGGGCGGTCAGGTACAGCCAGAGGAAACGGTGCCGCTCGACGCTGCCGCAGGCCGGGCACATGGCGTTGCGCCGCCCGTCCAGGCCGAAGCGCAGGAAGCGGCCGGCCCGCGTGCCGCAGATCGGGCATTCCAGCACCCCGGCCGGGCCCGCCTGCACCTGGGGCCGGGCATGCAGCCGTTCCCGCCGATAGATCGCCGCCTCGTCCAGCCGGTCGCGGGCGATGTCCCCGACGACCCGGCCGAGGTCATGCAGCATTCGAGGATTCCTCGGCCTCGCGGGGGACCTCCCGGGCGGCCTCGCTTCGATCCGCGCCCGGCTTTGCCACTGCGCCGTCGCGCTCGCGCACCGCCGTGGCCAGCACCTGCACCGCCTGCGGCAGCGAGATGTCCGACGCCGCCGGCTGGAACGCGATCTTGGCCTCGCGGAACGCCTTCCAGATGGCGAATCGCAGATCGGTGCCGACACCGGCGAAATTGTCGACGTCGGAGATGTGGCAGCGCAACTCGAGATCCAGCGTCGTGGTGCTGAAGCCCTTGAAGGCGACGACCGGGGCCGGGAAGGCGCTGACCCGGCTGTCCGCCTTGGCGATCTGCAGCAGGATATCGCGCGCCTGCTCGACATCCGCCGAGGCGGCGATGTCGACCGGGATGTCGACCCGGCCGTTCTTGTCCTTATGCGTCCAGTTCACGACCTGGGACGAGATCAGATTGCCGTTCGGCACGATCACCGAGGAGCGCTGGAAGGTCTGGATCTCGGTGGCGCGGACGCTGATTCGGCGGACCACGCCCTCGGCGCCGCCGATCACCACCCAGTCGCCCACCTTCACCGGGCGCTCGACCAGCAGGATCAGGCCGGCGACGAAGTTCTGCACGATGTTCTGCAGGCCGAAGCCGATGCCGACCGAGAGGGCGCCGGCGATCAGCGCCAGGTTCGACAGGTCGAGCCCGAGCACGCCGACGCCGAGCAGCGCCGCGATCAGCACCCCGAGATAGCCGATGCCGGTGCGGATCGAATTCTTCAGGCCGCGGTCGATCTGCAGCTTTTCCAGGAAGCGGGCGTCAAGCCGCCGCTGCAGGAAGCGGGTGGCGGTGATGCCGACGGTGAAGGCGACGATGGCGCCGAGGATGTCGAGCGGCGCGATACGGACGCCGCCGACCTTCGCCCCCTCCAGGATGGTGGTGCCGATCGCCGAGATGTCGCTGGTGCTGAGCCCCAGGACAGGCGCCAGCACCAGCAGGGCGGCCAGGCCGAGGACGATGTCGGTGCAGAGGGCGGCGCCGGTCTCGAACACCCACAATCCGCGATCGGCCGGGAACAGCGAGTGGCGCACCCTGGCCATCGGCCCGACCGGCTGGGTCAGGAACCGGCCGATCGCTTCATGCACCATGCCGCGCAGGACCAGGAAGGCGGCACCGATACCCATCGAGGTGACGAGGAGATAGGTGATGTACAGCGCCAGCTTCTGATAGCCGATCAGCCCGGCGACCAGCACCACCACGGCCAGCAGCGCGGTCACCAGCCGCAGCCGCGGCCAGCGTCCGGCCGGCCGGGCCGGCGCCGGCTGATCGTCGGTCGGCTCGCCTTCCGGCAGCGCCTTGAGGTCGGCGCGATACCCCCACAGCGATCCCGGCAGCAGCGCCAGCAGCGCCAGCGCCCCCGCGGCCAGCGACGCCGCAACCAGCACGGCACGCAGCTCGCTTTGCATCAGGATGCGGCCATCGGCCATCGCCAGCGTCACCCCGGCGACGGCCCAGATTGCCGCGCCCAGCCGCAGCCTGTGGCACAGGGTGCGGGCCGAGGCGTCGGTCAGGTCGATCAGGCGCCAGGCCGGATCGTCGGGTGTCAGCGCGGCCGAGATCGCGGCCGATGCGAGGAAATAAGCGACGATTCCCCAGGCCAGGACGCCCAGGGTGATCATGGCGACGTAGCTGGCCGGCCGGTCGCCGAGCCAGCCGGCGCAGATCACCGCCACCGCCAGCGTCATCATCGCCGGCAGCACGCCATGGGCGATGGTGTAAACTAGGGCCGCGGCCGCCCGCCGCCTCAGGGACGGCACGGTTTCGGTCAAACGGCGGCCGAAGCGTCGCAGCAGCCAGCGCCGCGCCAGCCAGCCGAGGCCGAGGACGATGCCGGCGAACAGGATGCGCCGGGCCATCTCGCCCACCCCATCCCAGCCGGCGCCGGCCTGGTCCTGGAACGGCAGCAGCAGCCGTGTGGCGAGATAAGTGGCCTGATCGGGGACCGAGCCCCAGAGCTGCGGGTCGAAGGCGGCGGGAGCCACCGTCAGCAGATCGCGCCGGAACCGGTCGACGCGCGCGGCATCGGCGGTCTGCTGCAGCAGGTTGGCCTGGGTCTTGACCGCTTCGGCCTGCCGGACCTGCCCGTCGAACTTCGCGAGGGCGTCCGCCAGCTCCTGCCGCTGCTTCACCACATCTGGCGACTCCGGCGGGGCGCCTTCGGCCGGCGGCGGCCCCAGCGCGTCGCTGACCTGCTTGATCTTGCCGAGGGTGTCATTCGCGGCAGCCGACGCGGCCTGGGCCTGATCGACCACCGCAGCCAACTGGATGCGCAGCGCGTTGTAGCCATCGTCGGACAGATTCTGCGCCGACAGCTGGACATAGAGCCGCTTGATCGTGTCCTGCCACCCCGCACTCTGCTTGTCGAAATCCGGGTTGGTCTGGGCCGCGGCCGGCAGGGCGGCGCAGACGAGAGCCAGCAGCAGGAACAGGCGGGGGAACAGGGCGCGAAAGGTCATGGGCGGCCGAACCGGCACCTGATGCAATGGGGGATACGTCTCTTTCCATGCCAAAGCGGCGACAAGAAGGCGAGCCCGCCGATCGTCGCAGCAGCAATGCGCCCCGTCGCACTCAGGATTCGTGGATCAAGCCGTGGCCAGAGGCCCGATCCTCTTGATATGAATCAAAGACCTCGGCCGGCATTGCCGGTATATCGAGACGCGCACTGAGAAGACGATCGAGCGGGAGACCCCATGAGCAGCGAGACCAGCCTCTTCCCCGTGTCCGACGACTGGGCCAAGCGCGCCTGGGTGAATTCCGCGCGGTACAAAACGCTGTACGAGCGTTCGGTCAATGATCCGGAGGGCTTCTGGGCCGAGCACGGCAAGCGCGTAGACTGGATCAGGCCCTTCACCAAGGTCAAGGACACCAGCTTCACCGGCGACGTCCACATCCGCTGGTTCGAGGACGGCACGCTGAACGCGTCCGCCAACTGCATCGACCGGCATTTGGCCAAGCGCGCCGACCAGACCGCGATCATCTGGGAGGGCGACGACCCCAAGGACAGCCGCCACATCACCTATCGCGAGCTGCATGAACAGGTCAGCCGCCTGGCCAATGTGCTGAAGGCGCGCGGGGTGAAGAAGGGGGACCGCGTCACGGTCTACCTGCCGATGATCCCGGAAGCGGCCTATGCCCTGCTGGCCTGCGCCCGGATCGGCGCGGTCCATTCCGTGGTGTTCGGCGGCTTCTCGCCCGACAGCCTGAAGGACCGCATCCTCGATTGCGGCTCGACCATCCTGATCACCGCCGACGAGGGGCTGCGCGGCGGCCGGGCGGTGGCGCTGAAGGCCAATGCCGACGAGGCGCTGAAGAGCTGCCCCGACGTCACCAGCTGCATCGTGGTGCGCCGCACCGGCGGCAAGATCGGCTGGACCGAGGGCCGCGACCTCTGGCTGCATGAGGCTTCGGCCCAGGTCTCCGCCGACTGCCCGCCCGAGGAGATGGGCGCCGAGGACCCGCTGTTCATCCTCTACACCTCGGGCTCGACCGGCAAGCCGAAAGGGGTGCTGCACACCACCGGCGGCTATCTGGTCTACGCCGCCATGACCCACCAATACGTCTTCGACTACCATGACGGGGACATCTACTGGTGCACCGCCGATGTCGGCTGGGTGACCGGCCACAGCTACATCCTGTACGGACCGCTGGCGAACGGCGCGACGACGCTGATGTTCGAGGGCGTGCCGAACTATCCCGACACCTCGCGGTTCTGGCAGGTGGTCGACAAGCACAAGGTCAACATCTTCTACACCGCCCCCACCGCCATCCGCGCCCTGATGCGCGACGGCGAAGGCCCGGTGAAAAAGACCAGCCGCGCCTCGCTGCGGCTGCTGGGTTCGGTCGGCGAGCCGATCAACCCCGAGGCCTGGCTATGGTACCACCGCGTGGTCGGCGACGGCCGCTGCCCGATCGTCGACACTTGGTGGCAGACCGAGACCGGCGGCATCCTGATCACGCCGCTGCCCGGCGCCATCGCGCAGAAGCCCGGCTCGGCCACCCTGCCCTTCTTCGGGGTCAAGCCGCTGATCGTCGACGGCGAGGGCAAGCCGCTGGACGGCGCGGTCGAAGGCAACCTGTGCATATCGGACAGCTGGCCGGGCCAGATGCGCACCGTATTCGGCGACCATGAGCGCTTCATCCAGACCTATTTCGCCACCTTCAAGGGCCTGTACTTCACCGGCGACGGCTGCCGCCGGGACGAGGACGGCTACTACTGGATCACCGGGCGGGTGGACGACGTGCTCAACGTCTCCGGCCACCGCATGGGCACCGCCGAGGTCGAGAGCGCGCTGGTCGCCCACCCCAAGGTCGCCGAGGCCGCGGTGGTCGGCTATCCCCACGACATCAAGGGCCAGGGCATCTACGCCTATGTCACCCTGATCGCCGGCGAGCAGCCGACCGAGGAACTGCGCAAGGAGCTGGCGCAGTGGGTGCGCAAGCAGATCGGGCCGATCGCGACGCCCGACCTGATCCAGTGGGCGCCGGGCCTGCCCAAGACCCGGTCGGGCAAGATCATGCGCCGCATCCTGCGCAAGATCGCCGCCAATGAGCAGGAGACGCTGGGCGACACCAGCACCCTGGCCGATCCGGCCGTGGTGACCGACCTGGTCGACAACCGGATGAATCGGGGGTAGCGCCGCCGGCCATGGCGGAGCCGCATCGCGGCCGATCCCTCGAGACCGCGTGGCTCGAGGATTTCCTGGCAGTGCTGGACGAGGGCGGCTTTTCGCGCGCGGCGGAGCGCCGGGGCGTCAGCCAGCCGGCCTTCAGCCGCCGCATCCGGGCGCTGGAGGACTGGGTCGGCACCACCCTGTTCGACCGCAGCACCCATTCGGTCCGCCTGACTCCGGCGGGCGAGCGCTTCCGACCGGCCGCCGAGGAGATGCTGCGGCGGCTGCAGATCGGCCGGCAGGACGCGCTGAGCGCCGCCCAGGCGGGCTCGGAGACGCTGCGCTTCGCTGCCACCCATGCGCTGGCGCTGACCTTCTTCCCGGCTTGGCTGCGCGCCCTGGAGGCGGCAGCGCCGACCACGATGACGGTGCAGCTGACCGCCGACACCATGGTGGCGTGCGAGCGGCTGATGGTGGAGGGCCGGGCCCAGTTCCTGCTGTGCCACGACCATCCGGCGGCGCCGCGGCGGCTGGCCGGCGACAGCTTCCCGTCGATCGCGCTGGGCCAGGACGTGCTGCTGCCGGTCGCGGCGCCGGTGCTGGCCGGCGGGGCGGCCGCGCCCTATCTGGCCTACACCGCGGAATCGGGCATGGGCCGCATCCTGGCCGCCGCCTGGGCGCAGGCCGGGCGAACGGCGCCGGCCGAGCCGGCCTTCTCCTCGCACCTCGCCAGCGTGCTCGCGGCCATGGCGCGCGACGGCCGCGGTATCAGCTGGTCGCCGCTGAGCCTGGTGGCCGAGGACCTGGAGTCGGGACGGCTGGCGCGGGTCGGCACCGCGGCCGACGAGGTGCCGATGGAAATCCGCCTGTTCCGCCCCAGGGCCCGCCAGAACCCCGCCGCCGAGGCATTCTGGGACCGGGCGGTGACGCTGAGTCGCCAGGCCTGAGCGCAGACCGACTACGAGAAGAACGCCAGCAGCTCCGCCGCCGTCTCCTCCGGCCGCTCCTCCTGCAGGGTGTGGCCGCAGTCGAAGGCGCGCCCGCGGACGTCGCGGGCCTTCTCGCGCCAGGTCTCCAGCACGTTGTACAGCGCCCCGACCGTGCCCTGCCCGCCCCAGAGCGCCAGCAGCGGCGCCGTGACCCGGGCGTCGGCATCGGCGGCGTCGTGGTCGAGGTCGATGGTCGCTGCCGCGCGGTAGTCCTCGCAGATGGCGTGGCGCGTCGCCGGGTCGCGGTAGCAGCGCAGGTACTCGGCGAAGGCGGCCGGCTCGGTCGCGCCGGGCGTCTTGCTCTGCCCGTCGATGTGCTTGCGCAGGAAGAACTCCGGGTCGGCGCCTATCATCCGTTCCGGCAGCGGCTCCGGCTGGATCAGGAAGAACCACCAGAAGTAGCGGGTGGCGAATTCCTTGTCGGTGCGGGCGTACATCGTCGCCGTCGGTGCGATGTCGATCACCGCGAGGCGCGTGACCGCGTCGGGATGGTCCAGCGCCATGCGGTGCGCCACCCGGCCACCGCGGTCATGCCCGGCGACGCCGAAGCGGTGATGGCCGAGCAGCCGCATCAGCGCCACCTGGTCGGCCGCCATGGAGCGCTTGGAATAGGCGATGTGGTTGGCGCCGCCGTCCGGCTTGCTGCTGTCGCCATAGCCGCGCAGGTCGGCGGCGACGACGGTGAAGCGCCGCGCCAGCACCGGCGCCACCTTGCGCCAGGTGGCATGGGTCTGCGGATGGCCGTGCAGCAGCAGGAGCGGCGGCCCATCCCCGCCGACCGCGGCGCGGATGGTCAGGCCGGGCGCCACCGTGGCGTCGACCAGCCGGAACCCGGCCAGGAAGGGCGAGGCGCCGCGCTCGGCGATGGCGTCGGTCAGGCCAGCCATGGGTTCTCCGCGAGATAGTCCCGTTCGAAGGTCTTGATGGCGGCGCGATGCTGCAGGGTCGCGCCGACCGCGTCGAGACCCAGCACCAGCGCCTCCTTCCGGCCCGGCTCGATCTCGAAGCCGGTCGTCGACCCATCCGAAGCCTCGATGCGCTGCCCCGGCAGGTCGATGGTCAGCCGGTTGCTGGCGGCGTCGGAGGCCAGAACCATCAGCCGGTCGACCACCGCGGCCTCCAGGGTGATCGCCAGCAGGCCGTTGCGGGCGCAGTTGTCGAAGAAGATCCCCGCAAAGCTGGTGCCGATCAGCGCCCGGATGCCGAGCTGGCCGAGGCCCCAGACCGCATGCTCGCGGCTGGAGCCGCAGCCGAAGTTCGGGCCGACCACCAGCACCTTGGCGTCGCGCCAGCCCTCCCGGTTCAGCACGAAGCCCGGCCGCTCGGCGCCGGACTCGTCGAAGCGCAGGTCGCGGAAGACGCCGTCGCGCAGGCCGCTGCGGTCGATGCCCTTGAGGTACTGCTTGGGCATGATCACGTCGGTGTCGACATTCGCCGCCGGCAGCGCCGCCGCCGGGCCGGAGAGCAGGGTGAAGGGCTGCATAGTCAGGCTCCATCGCCGGCTTGCCGGGGATCGGCCAGCCGGCCATTGATGGCGGCGGCGGCGACCATGGCCGGGCTCATCAGATGGGTGCGGCCGCCCGCCCCTTGCCGCCCCTCGAAGTTGCGGTTGGTGCTGGAGGCGCAGCGCTCGCCGCTGCCGAGCACGTCGTCGTTCATCGCCAGGCACATCGAGCAGCCGGATTGCCGCCATTCGAAGCCGGCCTCGGTGAACACCCGGTCCAGGCCTTCGGCCTCGGCCTGCCGCTTCACCGCGCTGGACCCCGGCACCACCATCGCCCGCACGCCCGCGGCGACGTGGCGACCGCGGACCACGGATGCAGCGTCGCGCAGATCCTCGATCCGGGCGTTGGTGCAGGAGCCGATGAAGGCCCGCTCGATCGCGATCTCGCTGAGCTTCATGCCGGGCGCCAGGCCCATATAAGCCAGCGCCCGCTCCATATCCCGGCGCCGGTCGGGGTCGGGCTCGGCCGCCGGATCCGGGATGCGGGCGCCGATCGGCGCCGCCTGATCCGGGCTGGTGCCCCAGGTGACCATCGGCTCGATCCCGGCGGCGTCCAACGCCACCTCGCGATCGAAGCGGGCGTCGGGGTCGCTGTTAAGCCCGCGCCAGGCGGCGACGGCCTGGTCCCACAAGGCGCCCTGCGGCGCGCGGGGCCGGCCGTGGAGATAGTCGAACACCCGCTCGTCCGGCGCCGCCAGGGCACCGCGGGCACCGCATTCGACCGCCATGTTGCACAGGGTCATGCGCCCCTCGACGCCGAGGCCGGCGATGGTGCTGCCGGCGAATTCGATGGCGAAGCCGGTGGCGCCGGACGCCCCGATCCGCCGGATCAGCGCCATCACCACATCCTTGGCGCGGACGCCCGGTCCCAGCGGCCCGTCGACGGTGACGCGCATCGATTTCAGGCGGCGGTACACCAGCGTCTGGGTGGCCAGGTAGTGTTCGATGTCGGAGGTGCCGATGCCGAAGCCCAAGGCACCGAAGGCGCCATAGGTGGTGGTGTGGCTATCGCCCGCCGCGATCACCATGCCCGGCAGCACCAGGCCGAGCTCCGGCATCACCACATGCTCGATGCCCTGCAGCGGGTGCAGCACGTCGAACAGCTCGATGCCGAAGTCGCGGCAGTTCTCGGCGAAGTAGGAGGTCTGCCGCGCCGCGCCGGCATCGGGCATCGCCGCGGTGCGCCGCGCCGCGGTCGGGTTGACATGGTCGACGGTGCCCAGCGCCGCGGCGGGGCGCCACAGCGGCCGACCGGCCTCGCGCAGCCCGGTGAAGGCCTGGGGGCTGGTGTATTCGTTCAGCACTGTGCGGTCGATGTACAGCAGCACCTGCCCGCCGTCCGGGTCGAGGCGGCGGACGGTGTGGCTGTCGACCAGCTTGTCGTAGAGCGTTCGCGCTGGGGCAGGCACGGCGGTTCTCCGGGTCTTCGTGTCTCGCCCGCCAGCATGCACCCCGGCAGCGGCAGCGGTGATGCCGTGTTTGCATCAATCGATCCGGCAAAGCTGGCCTGGATCCGCGACCGCCTGGCCGGCACGCCGCTCAGTCCAGGTGGAACACCTCCTCCATCATCGCCCACCACTCGCCCTCGGCGCGGGTCTCGAACGGCTCCTGGCAGGGGATGCAGACCGCCCACCACTCCTGGGTCACCGGATCGGCCGCCATCGCCGCCATGTCGGCCGTGAAATCGGTGCCGTGATACTCCCAGCAGCCGAACAGCAGGTTCTCCGGCTGCTTCAGGTAGATCGAGTAGTTGCGGATGTTCGAGGCGCTGATCCGCGCCAGCACCGCGGGCCACACCGCGGCGTGCAGGCGCTTGTATTCGGCCACCTTCTCCGGCTTCAGCCGCAGGCACATCCCCATGCGCTGCATGTCCGCACCCCGTGATTGCCTGCGCATACGTCTTACAAATATAAGGAATGTCACGCGCCGCGGGAACCCCGGGGCACCCGACACCGAGGCACCGCCATGGCCAGAATCGTCCGCGTCGAAGCCCTGATGCTCGACCTCGTGCCCAAGGTGAAGCGGGTCGACGCGATCCAGTCCTTCGTCAGCCAGGAAACCCCGATCATCCGCATCACCGATGCCGATGGCGCGGTCGGCACGGGCTACAGCTACACCATCGGCACCGGCGGCCCGTCGGTGATGAAGCTGATCGAGAAGACGCTGGGCCCCGCCCTGATCGGCCGCGAGGCCGGCATGGTCGAGCAGGTCTGGCGCGACCTGCTGTTCCTGACCCACGCCACCACCGTCGGCGCCATCACCGCCATCGCCCTGGCGGCGATCGACACCGCGCTGTGGGACCTGCGCTGCCGCAAGGCCGGGCTGCCGCTGCATGTCATGGCCGGCGGGGCGCAGGAGAAGATCCGCCTGTACACCACCGAGGGCGGCTGGCTGCACCTGGAGCCGGCGGCGCTGGTCGAGGACGCGCTGCGCCAGAAGGCGGCGGGCTTCGGCGGCGCCAAGCTGAAGGTCGGCCGGCCGATCCATGAGGATGTCGCCCGCATCGCCGCGGTGCGTGAGGCGGTGGGCCCCGGCTTCGAGATCTTCACCGACGCCAACCAGGCCTTCTCGGTCGACGACGCGATCCGCCGCGCCCGCCACTACGAGCCGCTCGACATCGGCTGGCTGGAGGAGCCGCTGCCGGCCGACGACGTCGAGGGCCATGTCCGGCTGTCCAACGCCACCACCCTGCCGATCGCGGTGGGCGAGAGCCTGTACAGCCATCTGCATTTCCGCGACTACCTGCAGCGCGGCGCCTGTTCGATCGTCCAGGTCGATGTTGGCCGCATCGGCGGCATCACGCCATGGCTGAAGGTGGCGCACCTCGCCGAGTGCTTCAACGTCGCGGTCTGCCCGCATTTCCTGATGGAGATCCATGTCGCGCTGTGCGCCGCGGTGCCGAACGCCCGCTGGGTCGAGTACATCCCGCAGCTGGACAGCCTGACCACCGAGGGCATGACCATCCGCGACGGCTACGCCGTGCCCAGCACCGAGCCGGGCCTGGGCATCAAATGGGACCTGGCGGCGATCGACCAGCAGACCGTCGCCGGCTCCCGCTTCGAGATCAAGGCGTAGGACCCCGAGATGAGCAGAACCATCATGGTCGTCGGCGGCCTCAACCGCTCCGCGCCCTACTTCGCCGACGCGCATGGAAGGGGCCTGAGCCTCTTCGCCTTCGACGAGGCCGACGCGACGGCGGCGCCGCTGTGCGAGGTCACCGGCATCGACAATCCGAGCTACCTCTCGATCAATGCCGACGGCCGCTTCCTCTACGCCAACAGCGAGGTGTCCGGCTGGCCCGAGGGCACCGTCACCGCCTATGCCATCGATGCGGCGGCGCCGCGGCTGCGGGCGCTGAACCTGCAGTCGAGCGCGGGCAGCATCGCCGCCCACAGCAGCTTCGACGCCACCGGGCGGTTCCTGCTGGTGGCGAATTACAGCCTGGGCCCGATGGACGAGGGCTCGAACCAGGCCATCGCGGTGCTGCCGCTGGGCGCCGACGGCCGGCTGGGCCCCGCGGTTTCCAGCGTGCTGCATGAGGGCACCGGCCCGAACCCCGACCGGCAGGAGCGGCCACACCCGCATTGCGTGTTCGCGGCGCCGGACAACCGCTTCGTCGTGGTCGCCGATCTCGGCCTCGACGCGCTGTTCGCCTATCCCTTCGACGCGGAGGGGCGGCTGGATGCGGCGGGCGCGGTGCGCAGCCCCCTGCCCGCCGGCAGCGGCCCGCGCCACTTCGCCTTCCACGGCAACGGCCGGCTGGCGGTGCTGATCTGCGAGCTCGATTCGACCGTGGCGTCGCTGCGCTACGACCCGGCGAGCGGGCGGTTCGAGATCATCGCCATCGTCTCGGCGGTGCCCGAGGGCGTCAGCGGCAGCCATTGCTCCGGCATCCAGATCCACCCCAACGGCCACTTCGTCTACGGCGCCAACCGCGGCCATGACAGCGTCGCGGTGTTCGGCCTCGACGCCGTCAGCGGCCGTCTGACCCCGCTGGGCCACACTCCGTGCGGCGGGAAGACGCCGCGCGACATGACGATCGACCCGTCCGGCCGCTTCCTCATGGTCTGCAACCAAGACAGCGACGTGATCTCGGTCTTCGCCATCGACCCGGCGACGGGCGCGCTGGCCCCGACCGGCCGCGACATCGCCATCGGCACGCCGATGTGCGTGAAGTTCGCGCGGATCGGGTAGCCGCACGCCTACATCACCGCACGCAGCGCCACCACGGCGACCACGCCGACCAGGATGGTGGCGAGCAGCGGCAGCCGGGTGGCGGCCACGGCGGTGACCAGCGCGGCCACGGTTTCCGGCCAGCCGGTGGCCAGCACCATCGGCGCGATCACCGCGGTCAGCACCGCCGGCGGCGCCGCGTCGAACGCGGCCTTCAGCCGGCCCTCCAGCCGCAGCCGGCCAACCAGGAAAAGCCCGGAGATCCGGGTCAGGTACGTCACCACCGCCATGCCGAGGATGGCGGCGAGGGTCGTGAGGTCCACGCTCATGCCGTCACCTCCTCCGGCGCGGCGGTCAGCCACGCCGCGCCGATGCCGGCCAGGGCGCCGGCCGCGACATGCCAGGGCGGCCCGGCGAAGCGGTAGACCAGGGCGGCCACCACCAGGCTGGCGCCGATGGTGGCGGTGCTGCGGTGGCTGCGCCAGAAGCCGGCGACCAGGCCGATGAACAGGGCGGTGAAGGCGAAGTCGGCGCCGATCCGGCTGGGGTCGCCGATGACCGCGCCGACGGCGGCGCCCAGCGTCCCCCACACCACCCAGTTCAGCCAGAAGAAGCCGCCCATCGCCAGGAAGTAGACCGGGGTCATGGCGCCCGAAGCGGCCCGCCGCTCCGCCATCGCCCAGTTCTCGTCGGCCAGCACGGCATAGCCCAGCAGCCGCTGCGCCCAGGTGAAGCCGCCGGTGCGGCGAGCCAGCGACAGGCTCATCAGGATGTGGCGGGAGTTCACCAGCAGGGTCGAGACCACCAGCGTCGCCACCGGCACCGGCCAGGACCACAGGTCGATGGCGGCGAACTGCGCCCCGCCGGCGAAGACCAGCGCGCACATCAGCGCCATCTCGGCCGGGGACAGGCCCTTGGCGGCGCCGAGCGCGCCGCACAGCAGGCCGATCGGGATCGCGGCGATGGCGGGCGGAAGGATGTCTCGGATGCCGTCCGCGGCATCGCGCCAGGGAGATCGGGTCATGCGGGAGCCGTGCGTTAGAGGCGGAGGCCGGCCCGGTAGGCGCCGGGGGCGACGCCGAGCCGGGCCTTGAAGGCGTGGGTCAGATGGGCCTGGTCGCAGAAGCCGGTGGCGGCGGCGACCTCGGCCGGGGTCTCGCCCGCCTGCAGCCGGCGGCGGGCGGCCTGGACCCGCAGGCTGAGGAGATAGGCGTGAGGCGTCATCTGCATCTCGCGCCGGAAGGCGCGGATCAGATGGTGGCGCGACACCCCGGCCTCGGCGGCGAGGTCGTCGAGCGACAGGTCGTCGGCATGGCGGTCGCGCATCAGCCGCGTCACCCGGGCGATGCGGTCCGACCCCGGAGGCGTCTCCGGCTGCAGCGCGGCGTGGCGGACCAGGCAGCGGCCATAGGCGCGCAGCAACAGCTCCTCCGCCGCCATCGGGTCGCCGCCATCGGTCATGGCGGCGAAGGCGGCGGCGAACAGGGCCAGCGTGTCCGGGTCGTGCACCACCGGCTCGGGGAAGAACGGGGTCCCGGTCACCGGCCGGCCGGCGATCTCCGACGCCAGGCGGCGCATCAGCGCCACCGAGGGATAGGTCATGCGGTAGCGGTAGCCGCCGCCATGCGGCGCCCCGTCATGCACGTCCTCGGGGTTGACCAGGGTCAGGTCGCCGGGCCCGCCATAGTGCTGGGCGCCACGGGCGAACCAGGTCTCGCAGCCGGCGAAGATGCCGCCGACGACATAGGTCTCGTGGGTGTGCAGGGCGTAGCGATGGGTGCGGAAGGTCGCCTCCAGGCAATCCAGCCCGTCGAAATCCGCGGCCGTGAAGAACCGCGCCCGCTCGTTCTGCGCGAGCGGCTCGCCCTCCACCGCCTGTTCCTGGGTCACCGTGTCCATCGCCCCGATCATAAGGCCCGGCCCGGAGGCGTCTTGTAGAAAATCGGCATGCCGGCGTGGCCGGGCGCGTCGCCTCTCCCGCACGGCGAGGGCCGGCACGGGCGGCGCCCCCCTCACCCTCCCGGCCCAAGCGGGCCGGGCCCCCTCCCTCTCCCCAAGGAGAGGGAAAGGAAGAGCCGGCCCATTCACCTCTCCTTGGGGAGAGGTCGAAATCGCCTGGCGATTTCGGGTGAGGGGGTGGCACCGGCGGATGGAAAGAGCCCGGAGGCGCAAACGCCTCCGACCTCTCCCGCAAGCGGGAGAGGCGACACACGCAGTCCTGACAGGGCTCGGAGAGGTGGTCACCATCCCATCGGCTCAACTGCTGTCCGGCGGCTTGCGGGCCGGGCGGCCGGCCTCCTCCGCGTCGGCGGACGGTTCGGCCGCCTCGGGGGCGGGGTCGGTCAGCGGTTCGTCGAGCGGCTCGGCCGCCTCGTCCTCTACGACGACGTCGTCCCAGCCCTGCGGCAGCCGGTGCGGCTCGCGGCCGAGGCGGCGGCAGATGCGCCGAACGATCTCATCGATCGGCAGGGTGTCGAGCTCGACATCCAGCACCTCGGTTTCGGTCAGGCTCTCGCGCGGTTCGGCGGCCGGGCTCGCGGCGCCCTTGGTGGCCGCACCATCCGGCCTCTCGGCCTGAAGCGCCTCGGCCACGGCGCGGGCGACCTGCGCCCGCCGCCGCTGCCGGCGCTCCTGGATCTCGACGGCGGCTTTCTCCGCCGCGTCCTTGCGGGCCCGGTAGGCCTCGCGGATGCGCTCGGTCATGGCGATGGTCAGGCGCACCGCACGGGCGATGCGGGCCTGGGACAGCGCGAAGTCGATCACCGGCGGCTCGAACCGGTTCCCGGCCACGATGTGCTGGCCCTCGAGCCGGCGGGCGGTGCGCATGTCGATGTCGACCAGCTCGCGCAGGGTGCCCAGCGCCCACACCGTCCACTCCCGGTCGGGGTCGACCGGCGGGGTCTCGGCGGGAGCGATGTCGGGCGGCGCCTCATTCATGGAACATATCATGAACAAAAAATAGAAGTTAAGCTAGTCCCATCTCACGGATACGCGGTTCCCCGCCTGCCGTCCCCGCCGGCGCAGGGTTGCCGAAACGGGGGAAACTGCCGGCCACCGGCTCCTTTCGTGCGAAAATTATCTCTATGGAATAGCTCTGGACTGCACCCCATAGGTGAGACAGCGGTGACGAATTGCGGTGACAGTGCACTCTTAGGGGCCATGCCGGTTTGGCGGAACCATTCGGGCCGGCCGGAGAGGCGCGGACCGCGCTGTCGGCCCATCACCAGCGCCCCACCAACACCTTTGGCATTTCCTTCGATTTTGGCGTAAAATCGGGCCATGAGCGACGTCCAGGCCCTGTTCACGGCCCTGCGGCAGTCTGCCGACGGCGAGGCCGCGGCGGCGGTGGAGCGGCTGGTGCGGGACGGGCCGGACCGCGCGCTGTGTCGGGTCAATGTTCTCGACTTCGCGGCCCAGACCGGGATCGACGTCGAACGCGCCATCGCGGTGTTCCTGCATGCCGCCCGCCTCGGGCTGTTCGAGCTGTCGTGGAACGTGCTCTGCCCCGGTTGCGGCGGCGTTCTCGACGCCGGCGCCACGCTGAAGACCCTGGACCGGGACGAGTACAACTGCGCCCTCTGCGCCGCAGGCTACGAGGCCACGCTCGACGAGATGGTGGAGGTGGCCTTCACCGTGAGCCCGCGGGTGCGCCGGATCGGCGCCCACGACCCCGACACGCTGCCGCCGGTGGAGTATTGCCGCCAGATGTTCTGGGGATCCGGCATCGATCTGCCGCCGAATTTCGAGCAGCTGGTCGAAGACATCACGCTCGACTTCGTCGAGCTGCCGGCCGGCGAGAAGGCGCTGCTGTCGCTGCAGCTGCCGGCGGAGTTCCTCATCGTCTTCGACCCCGTGAGCCACGCGACCCAGTTCCTCGACGTGAAGGGCGAGCCGACGCGCGATCGCCAGACGCTGTCCTTCATCATCGATCCGGTGCATCGGCCGAACGAAACCATCCCGCTGCGGCCCGGCCCGCTGCGCCTCTCGGTCGAGAACCGCACCCATCGCCGGGTGCTGGCAGGGGTGTGGATCGCCGGGCACGCCATGCACGAGCTCCTCGGCCGGCGCAAGCCGTTCCTGACGGCCAAGCGCCTGCTCACCAACCAGACGTTCCGCGACATCTACCGGACCGACACGCTGGATATCGACCAGCGGCTCAAGATCACCAGCATGACGTTCCTGTTCACCGATCTCAAAGGGTCGACGGCGCTGTACGAGCGCGTCGGCGACCTGGCCGCGTTCGACCTGGTGCGCGCCCATTTCCGCGTGCTGCACGAGATCGTCGCGGCCGAGGCCGGCGCCGTGGTCAAGACCATCGGCGATGCCGTGATGGCCACCTTCCCGACACCCGACCGCGCCGTGGCCGCCGCGCTGCGCATGCGCGACGCCATGGGCCGCCTCAACGACGCGCACGCGAACGAAGACCTGGTGCTCAAGATCGGCATCCACGAAGGGCCGTGCCTCGCGGTCTCGCTCAACGAGCGGCAGGATTATTTCGGCCAGACCGTCAACATCGCCGCCCGCGTGCAGACCCTGGTGAATTCGCGCGCCATCTTCGCGACGGAGTCGGTCGTGACCGATTCCGCCACCGCAAAACTGCTGCAGACCAGCGGCATCGAGCCGGTCGCACAACGCCACACGCTGCGCGGCATCGCGGACGAGCTGACGCTCTACGAGATTCCTTAGCGTCCAAAGGGCCGTCGCTTCCGCCGAATGGTGCGAGAGCGCGGGCGTTATCCCTAGAGGCAGCTCACCACGGGACGGTGCGGCCGAGATAGTCGAGATACTGCAGCCCGGGCGTCTCCTGCTTCGCGAGCAGGACGTTGACCAGGCTGGGAATGCTCTCTTCGATCGAGAGCTTTGCATCCGGGCCGCCCAGGGCGGTGCGGACCCAGCCCGGCGCCATCACCACCATGGCGCGCGCCGTCCCGGCCTGGCGGGCCGCGAAGCTGCGCATGAACATGTTCAGCGCCGCCTTGGTGCCGCGATACAGCTCCCGCTGGCCGGATTCGTTGTTGGCGATGCTGCCCTGCCCGGACGACATCACCCCGATCAGGCCGGTCGCCGCGACGCAGGGCTCCAGGCGTTCGATCACCCGCATCGGGCTCAGGGCATTGGTGACCATGAGGTGCACGAACTCGTCGGTCGAGACCTCGCCGATGGTCTGGTTCGGGTCCCGGTTGGCGGTCCCGGCATTGACGAACAGCATGTCGAACACCCGCCCCGACAGGCGGTGGTGCAGCGCCGCGAGCTGATCGGGGTCGCAGATATCAAGGGTCTCGATCTCGACCCGGCCGCGGTGCTCGTCCGCCAGGTCGTGCAGCAGGGTGCGGCTTTCCCCGCGCACCGTGCCAATGACGTTCCATCCGTGTTTCAGGAATTCAGCCGCCATGGCGTGGCCGAGGCCGCGGGACGCGCCGATGAGCAGAAGGGTGCGGCGGGGCTGATGGGGTTCAGAGAGGGGCATGGGGTCGATGCTTTCGCTGGTGGGGTCTGCCGCTGATGTGGCGGACCGCGCGGGCTTGCACCAGACGCACAAGATTCAATGAACGATTGCATGTGGCGCTATGCCTGCATGCGCCCGCGGCCTATCCTGGGCCATGCAAAGCGTGGATCTGAACCTGCTGATTGCGCTGGACGCGCTGCTCACCGAGCGCAGCGTGACCGGGGCGGCCCGCCGGCTGGGCCTGAGCCCTTCCGCCATGAGCCGGGCGCTGGCACGGCTGCGCCATGCCACCGGCGATCCGCTGCTGGTGCAGGCCGGCCGCAGCCTGGTCCCCACGCCCTATGCCGAAAAGCTGGGCGGGCGGGTTCCCGCGCTGACCCAGGACGTCCAGGCGGTGCTGCGGCCGCCCGCCAGCCGGCTGGACCTGGCGGCCCTGCATCGCACCTTCACCATCCGCGCCGGCGAGGGGTTCGTGGAACTGCTGTCCGCCCCGCTGATGGCGGCGATCACCCGGGCCGCCCCGCATGTCCGCCTCCGCTTCGCGCCGAAGCCCGACAAGGATGCCCAGCCGCTGCGGGACGGGCGGATCGATCTGGAGATCGGGGTGCTCGGAACCGCGGCGCCGGAGGTGCGGACCCAGCTGCTGTTCCGGGACAGGTCCGTCGGGGTCGCCCGGACCGGGCATCCGCTGCTGGGGCCCGGGGGCGTGACGCCGGAGCGCTATGCCGCCTGCAGCCATGTCGTGGCGTCGCGCGAGGGAGACTTCATCGAACCGGTCGACCATGCCCTGGAGGCCCTGGGCCTGAAGCGGACGGTGCGCCTCGTGGTTCCGGGACATCCCGATGCGATGCGGATCGCCAGCCGCTCGGACCTGGTCGCGCTGGTGCCGCGGTCGTGCCTGGGGAATGCCCTGGCGGCCGATCACGCCGCCATTCTGGGGCTCCAGAGCTTCGAGCTACCGGTCCGGACGCCCGAATTCGCCATTTCCGCCATCTGGCATCCCCGCCTGGATGCCGACCCCGCGCATCGCTGGCTGCGCGACACCATCATGGCGGTGGGCAGGGAGGCCTATCCGTAGAGCCAGGCCCGGCTCAGGACATCCCGCAGCGGCCGGGGCTGGCGGTCGAGGTCCAGCGCGCCGACGAAGAGGCCGGCATAGCGCAGCTTCCGGCGTGCGCCCGCACCCAGGAACCGGCGGAACTGGTCGACGAAGCCGGCGTCCCGCCAGGCCGCCTGCTTCTGCAGCGTGCGAAACGCCGTGAGGTCCCGCTCTTCCGCCAGGATCGCCTCGATGGCGTCGGGCCCGACGGCGCGGATCAACTCGTCCTCCAGGTCGCGGTCGCAGATGAAGAAGCCCTCGCGCTCGAGGTCGCTGCGCGTCTCGGGCTGCGTCTGGCCGGACCGCGCCAATGCGCGGCAGAAGTGCCGGGCTTCGGCGGCATCGCACAGGCCGCTGACGCGCAGCCCGACGCCGGCAGGCCCGAAACGGGCCAGGAACTTCGCCACCGATTGCGCGCCGCCGATCGGCACCACCGCCACGCCCTCCTTCGCCAGGTCCCTGGCCTGGAGGCCGGCCAGGGTCTCGACCGCGATCTGGTCGCTGATGCCCTCGACCAGCACGACGGAGCGGGCGTTCCGGGCACGCTCCAGCGCATCGGCGGTCGCCCGGAGCGGAGCATCGGCCCCGCTGGCATATCCGGGAACGGACATCTCCCGGCGCTGACGGCGTCGCGTTCGCACCGGCCCGGTCTCCGCGGCATCATCGGCCAAAGCAGCCACCCATGCTCTGCGACAGGCGCGGCGATCGTACACATCCCGCAGGCCCCCTGGCTACGGATCGGGGACCGATTGCGCCGTCCGGGCCGATACACCGGCGCGGCATTGGTGTCCGGCCGCGCCGGGCGCGATGATGCCGGCAGGCAAGACAGGGGAACCGCCATGAGCGCGATCAAGGAAGTGCAGTCGTGGAGCGCCGAGGGCTATGCCCGCAACGCGCGCTTCGTCGCCGATCTGGGCCAGCCGGTGCTCGACCTGCTGGCGCCGCAGGCGGGCGAGCGCATCCTCGACCTCGGCTGCGGCGACGGCGCCCTGACCGCCAAGCTGGTCGCCGCCGGCGCCACCGTGGTCGGGGCCGACGCCTCGGCCGAGCTGGTGGCCGCGGCCCGGGCGCTGGGCCTCGACGCCCGCATCGCCGACGGCCAGGCCCTGGCCTTCGACGCCGAGTTCGACGCCGTCTTCACCAACGCCGCGCTGCACTGGATGCGCGACGCCGACGCGGTCATCGCAGGGGTCAAACGGGCGCTGAAGCCGGGCGGCCGCTTCGTCGGCGAATTCGGCGGCCACGGCAATGTCGCGGCCATCGCCACCGCGCTGATCGCGGCCTTGAGCGCCCGCGGCATCGACGGCGCCGCGCGCGTCCCGTGGTTCTTCTCGACCCCGGCCGAATACGCCGCGAAGCTGGAGGCGCAGGGCTTCACCGTCGAGACCATCGGCCGGTGCCGCGCCCGACGCCGCTGCCGACCGGCATGCGCGGCTGGCTGGACACCTTCGCCAGCCCGTTCCTCGAAGGCCTCGACGGGCCGGCGCGGGTCGCGGTGCTGGACGAGGTCGCGGCGCTGCTGGCGCCCAGCCTGCGCGACCAGTCCGGCCGCTGGACCGCCGACTACGTCCGGCTGCGCTTCGCCGCGACGCTGGAGGCATAGCCAAGCCCGCCGGCCCGCCGAGGCAGTCGGCCACCGCCTAACCTGGGCGTGGCCGGACAAGGGCTTGGATGGATTTGGGAATTCTGCGGCATCGGGCTCCGGGGCCTGCCGCGGCGGTGGACGCTAAAGGGTGCTCACATGGGGGAACGGGCGGCCGTCACCACAGCTGGGCGACGGCCGTCACCACGAGGCAAACCGCCGCCAGTCCGGCCAGGCCGACCGCAGCCATCACCCAGGCGGCCGCGACCTCCGACCATGACACGGTGGGGGACCGCGTCTCCGACGCCACTCGGCGGCATCTCTGCACCACCGAATCGTCCGGCTCGACGCCGGTCATTCCGATGAGGCTCATCTCACTCTCCGCACATCAATCTGCAATGCTGCGCCCCGGTCCCGGATGTCCTCGGCCGACGCGCACCACCAGATATGACGGTTCCGGCAGCCCGAGGGTGTGACCTGCGCCACAGACGAGGGCCGCGAAAGCAGATTTTTGCGGAAATTCGGAAGGTCGGGTGCCGTCGGCCGCAGGTCCTGGAGCCGACGGCACCCGACCTCGCCCCGCGGAAGCAGGGCGAGGCAGGCTCAGGCCGTCACGTCAGGAGGGCAGGACCAGGGGCCGGCGCGTCAGCGCCAATGGCCCTCGACCCAGCCACCGCCGCGCCAGTAGCCCGGCACCCAGATCCGCTGCGGTGCCTGCTGATAGACCACCCGCGGCTGGGCGTAGACCGGCGCCTGCCCGTAGACTGGCGCCTGCTGATAGACCACGGGCGGCGGGGCATAGACCGGCGGCGGCGCGTAGTAGACCGGGGGCGGGGCGTAATAGACCGGCGGAGCCACCAGCGGCAGGCCGATGCCGATGCTGACGCCGGAATGGCAGCACCAGCCGCCGCCATGCCAGCCACCGCCCCATCCGCCGCCGCGCCACCAGGCCTCGGCCGGGGTCGACATCATCATCGGAAGGGCCAGCGCGGCGCCGAGGGCCGCGAAGACCGCGGCGCGGCGGGGGTTGACGTGGAGCACCTTCAACATGGTGAACACCATCTCTGCTGAACGCGGCACGCCGGACGGGGCGTGTCTCTGTGTCCTACACGAAGAGATGGGGTCTCGCCGTCGCCGGTGACAAGGAATGAATGGAATTTAATGCCGTAACACAAAGGGCGCCGCCCACTGGACGACGCCCTTTGCTTCGCGAAATGCGCCCCGGCGGCTCAGGCCTGGACGGTCTTCTGGGCCTGTTCGCCCAGCTTCTCGATGCCGAGGCGGATGGTCTGGCCGGCCTTGAGGTACTTCGGCGGCTTCTGCCCCATGCCGACGCCCGGCGGCGTGCCGGTGGAGATGATGTCGCCGGTCCGCAGGCTCATGAACTGGCTGAGGTAGCTGACCAGGAACGGCGCCTTGTAGACCATCGTCTTGGTCGAGCCGTTCTGGTAGCGGTGGCCGTCGACCTCGAGCCACATGTGCAGGTTGTCGTAGTCGCCGACCTCGTCCGGCGTCACCAGCCACGGGCCGGTCGGGCCGAAGGTGTCGGCGCTCTTGCCCTTGGTCCACTGGCCGTGGCGCTCGGTCTGGAAGGCGCGCTCGGACACGTCGTTGATCACGCAGAAGCCGGCGATGTGGCTGAGCGCATCGGCCTCGGAGACATACTTCGCCGGCTTGCCGATGACGATGCCGAGCTCGACCTCCCAGTCGGTCTTCTCGCTGTTGCGCGGGATCTCGACGTCGTCGTTCGGCCCGACGATGGCGCTGGTGGCCTTCATGAAGATGATCGGCTCGGGCGGCACGGTGGCGCCGGTCTCGGCGGCGTGGTCGGAGTAGTTCAGCCCGATGCAGATGAACTTGCCGGTGCCGGTGACACAAGGGCCGAGCCGCGGGTTGCCGGTGACCACCGGCAGCGTGGCCGGGTCGATCGCTTTCAGCCGGGCGATGCCGGCCGGGGTCAGCGCCTCGCCGGCGATGTCGGGCACGGCGCCGGACAGGTCGCGGATGCGGCCCTCGGCATCGAGCAGGCCGGGCTTCTCCTGGCCCACGGGGCCATAGCGCAGCAGCTTCATCGGTGTTCGCTCCCTGGAACTCTCATGGCAGGCCTCACGGGCCTGGTTCAGATGGTGATGCCGCCGTCGACGGCGATGGCCTGGCCGGTGATGTAGGAACTCTCGTCCGAGGCGAGGTAGACCGCAAGCGAGGCGATCTCCTCGGCGGTGCCGAGGCGGCCCATCGGCTGGCGCGCCACGAAGGCGGCCCGCGCCTTCTCGACATCGCCCTGCGCCGCCATGCGGTCGTGCAGGCTGGGCGTCTCGACCGTGCCGGGGCAGATGGCGTTGCAGCGGATGCCCTGGCCGACGAAATCGGCGGCGATCGACTTGGTCAGGCCCAGCAGCGCCGCCTTGGTGGCGCCGTAGATGAAGCGGTTGGGCAGGCCCTTGATCGAGGAGCAGACCGAGGCGACGCTGACGATCGAGCCGCCGCCGGCCGCGATCATCGCCGGCAGGAAGGCCCGGCACATGTGGTAGGCCGAGCGGACATTGAGGTCGAAGGAGAAGTCGTAGTCCTTCTCTTCGCAGTCGAGGATGGTGCCGGCATGGACGAAGCCGGCGCAGTTGAACAGCACGTCGACCGCGCCGCGCTCGGCGGCATAGGCCTTGATCGCGTCGTGGCTCAGCACGTCGAGCCGGGTGGTCTTGATCGCGGGCACCTCGGCCGCCAGGGTCTCCAGCGCCGCCGCGTTGATGTCGGTGGCATGCACCGTCGCGCCTTCGCGGGCGAAGGCCAGCGCCACCGCCCGGCCGATCCCCTGCCCCGCCGCGGTCAGCACCGCCGTCTTGCCCGCCAGCCTGCCAGCCATCTTCGGATGCCCCGTTGTTAAGTCGGACGTATTCCTCGCCCCGAGGCATGGCCGCCGTCAAGCCGGAAGCGCATCATCGCTGGTCAAAGCCTGGGCATCGGCGCTAGGAAAGCGGAGCATAGTCGGTGATGAGCGTGGAGACGTCATGAAGCGGTATCGGACCGCGGTGATCGGCGCGGGCTATTTCGGCAGCCTGCACGCAGCCAAGCACGCGGAGCTGCCCGAGGCGGAACTGGTCGCGATCTGCGACACCGACCCCAGCCGGGCCGAGGCGCTGGCGACCAAGCACGGCGCCAGGCCGGTGACCGCGCTGGCCGACCTGATCGGCCAGGTCGACGCCGTCAGCGTCGCGGTGCCGACCAACGCCCATTTCGACACCGCCCGGATCTGCCTGGAGGCCGGCATCCATGTGCTGATCGAGAAGCCGATCAGCAACACGCTGGACGAGGCCGACGCGCTGAGCCGCCTGGCCGCCGACCGCAAGCTGGTGCTGCAGGTCGGCCATCTCGAGCGCTTCAACCCGGTGGTGCAGGGCCTGGCCAAGATCCTGAACCGGCCGCGCTACATCGAATGCCAGCGCATCTCGGCGTTCAAGCCGCGTGGCACCGACGTCAATGTCGTGCTCGACATGATGATCCACGACATCGACCTGGTGCTGAAGATCGTCGGAGCGCCGCTGGAGCGGATCGACGCGGTCGGCGCGTCGGTGCTGAGCGAGGCCGACGACATCGCCAATGCCCGGCTGCAATTCACCAATGGCTGCACCGCGACCGTGACCGCCAGCCGGGTCAGCTGGAAGCGCCACCGCACCATGCGGATCTTCCAGCAGGACGGCTACATCATGGTCGACCTGAGCGAGGCCAAGCTGACCTTCATCCGCAAGACCCGCGGGCGCGACGGCCAGCCGGAGCTGTACCAGGAAGAACAGCAGTTCGAGGCCGGCGACCCGCTGAAGCTGGAGATCCAGAGCTTCCTGCAGAGTGTCGGCAATGGCGGCCCGCCGGCGGTCAGCGGCCCCGAGGGCCGGGCCGCGCTGGCTGCCGCCCTCGAGATCACGCACCAGCTGGCCGACTGGCGTCGGCGCTTCGAGGACGGCGACGCAACTGCAAATTGAAGGCGTGGGCGAAGGGGGGATGCGTTGAAACCGAAGGGGTGCGACATCATCTATCTGGATCAAAGACTTATCTCCCAAGATCCGTTCCCCCGAGATCCCCTTCATGGATGACCCGTACACCGTGCTCGGCGTGCCCCGTACCGCCAGCGACGACGACATCCGGCGGGCCTATCGCAAGCTCGCCAAGAAGCACCACCCCGACCTGAACCAGGGCGACCCGCGGGCCGAGGAACGCTTCAAGTCGGTATCGACCGCCTACGACCTGCTGGGCGACGCCGCCAAGCGCAAACGCTTCGACGCCGGCGAGATCGACGCCACCGGGGCCGAGCGCCCCTATGCCCGCCGCGCCGGCCCGGGGCCGGGGATGGGCGCCGGCATGGGCGGAGGCGGCACCCGCTACCAGCGCTACGACAACTACGACGCCTTCACCGACGCCGGCGACCTCGACGACGTGCTGCGCGGCATGTTCGGCCAGGGCGCGAATGCGCGCGCCGGCGGCGGCAAGGGCCGCGACGTCACCTATGCGCTGCGGGTCGAGTTCCGCCGCGCCATCGAGGGCGGCGAGACCACAGTGACCCTGGCCGACGGCCGCTCGCTCAAGGTCACCCTGCCGGTCGGCCTGACCGACGGGCAGACCATCCGCCTGCGCGGCCAGGGTGAGAAGGGCCCGCGCGGCGTCGCCGGCGACGCGTTGATCGAGGTCCGCATCATCCCCGACCCGGTGCTGGAGCGCGACGGCAACGACATCCGCATGATCCTGCCGGTGTCGCTGCCGGAGGCGGTGCTGGGCGGACGTGTCGAGGTGCCGACGCTGCTGGGCCCGGTGGTGGTGACCATCCCCAAGGGGTCGAACAGCGGCACCGTGCTGCGGCTGAAGGGCAAGGGCGTGCGCAACCCCACCGGCGACAGCCGCGGCGACCAGTATGTCCGGCTCGCCGTGACCTTGCCGGACCCGATGGACCCGGACCTCGCCCGCTTCCTCGAGGAGTGGGCCGTGGCCCATCCCTACGACCCCCGCGCCGGCAAGGCACGCTGAGGCACGGCGGGCCCGCATGGACAGGCGGGCCCGCAATCGCCATATTCTTCCCATGACCGACGCACCCGACAGCTTGGTCCTGCGCTATCTCCGCCAGATCGATCAGAAGGTCGACCGGCTGGCGGAAGACGTGCATGACCTCAAGGTCAGGATGACGGCGGTCGAAGAGAACCTCGCCGGCGTCCATCGGCGCATCGACCGCGTCGAGGCGCGCCTGGAGCGGATCGAACGGCGGCTGGATCTGGTCGAAACCGGCATCTGATCCGCGACCGCGACCTCCCCTCCTGCCCTGCGACATCTGCAGGTTTGACGCGGCGGCGCGCCGGCGCGATAAGCCGGCCCCATGCAATCGACCCCAGCCGCCGCGGCCCTGCGCCCCACTGTTGCCCAACCGGCCAGACGCTCCGTCGCCGCCTGGCTGTTCCTGTCCGCCGCCATGGTCTTCGCCGCGGCGGTGATCGGCGCCATCACCCGGCTCACCGAGAGCGGCCTGTCGATCGTCGAATGGGCGCCGATCAAGGGCATCGTGCCGCCCCTGTCGGACCAGGCCTGGGCCGACGCCTTCGCCGCCTACAAGGCGACGCCGCAATACCTCTACACCAACAGCGGCATGTCGCTGGACGCGTTCAAGGGGATCTTCTTCTGGGAATGGCTGCATCGGGCATGGGACCGGCTGAGCGGCCTGGTCTTCGCCGCCGGCCTGGCCTGGTTCGCCTGGCGCCGGGCGCTGGGCTGGAACCTGGGCCTGCGCCTGCTGGCCCTGCTGGTGGTCGGCGGGCTGCAGGGCGTGCTGGGCTGGGTGATGGTGCGGAGCGGGCTGGACCACCGGCCGTCGGTCAGCCACTACCTGCTGGCCGCGCATCTCGGCCTGGCCGTTCTGCTGTACGCCCTGATCCTGTGGGCCGCCTACGGGCTGGTGCTGACCCGCCAGGGCAATTTCGCCGCCGCGCCGTCGCTGCGCCGCCACGCCGCCATCGCCATCGGCTGCGTCGCCGTCACCATGTGCTGGGGCGCCTTCGTCGCCGGGCTGGATGCGGGGCAGGTCTACAACACCTTCCCGCTGATGGACGGCCGCTTCCTGCCGCCCGAGGCGTTCAGCATCATCCCGGGCTGGCTGAACCTGTTCGACAACACCGCCCTGGTCCAGTTTACCCATCGCTGGCTGGCGATCGGCACCGCCCTGGTGGTGCTGGCCCTGGCGGTCCGCACCACCCGCACGCCCGTCGCCGGCTGGGGCCATCTGGTCGGGCTGATGGTGCTGGTCCAGGTGGGCCTGGGCATCTCCACCCTGCTGACGCAGGTGCCGGTCGGGCTGGGCGCGATGCACCAGGCGGGGGCCCTGGTGCTGCTGGCCCTGCTGCTGGCGTTGCGTTTCGTAACCCGGCCGGTTTCGGAATCACGGCCCAAATGAGCCCAAGAAGAACTTAAAGTACAACCGAAGGGCTGATTCGACACTTTCCTTTTTGCGACTTTTGCAAGGCGCCAAACCTGCTCCAGAATCATAGCAGACCCGCGAATTCGATTGCCGAAGGGCGGTCGAGTCGATACCGTCCACGCCATCACTCCTCGCTGGTGGGAGACGGACGAAATGCGCGTCTGATTGCGACGCGTTTGATGCAAACAAACCAGCGACCGGGACCGAAACCGGAAACAGTAGGGGCGAACACATGCACAGTTTCACCAAGATCCTGGCGCGCGGGCTGCTCGCCGCTGCCCTGATGGGCGGCGTCTCGAGCGCTGCGATGGCCGAAATCGTCTTCAACAAGGGCAATGGCGCCGAGCCGCTGACGCTCGACCCACACAAGCTGTCCGGCGTGCCGGAATCGAACGTGGCCATGGATCTGTTCGAGGGCCTGCTGACGCCCGACGCCAAGGGCGAGCCTTCGCCGGGCGCGGCGGAAAGCTGGACGGTGTCGGACGATGGCCTGACCTACACCTTCAAGCTGCGCCAGAACGAGCAGTGGTCCGACGGCACCCCGGTGACCGCCGCCGACTTCGTGTTCTCCTGGCATCGCCTGATCGACCCGAAGACCGCTGCCGACTACGCCTACTTCCTGGACCAGGTCGTCGGCGCCAAGGATGCCCGTCTCGGCAAGGGGTCGGTGGACCAGGTCGGCGTGAAGGCGATCGACGACCACACGCTGGAAGTGAAGCTGGTTGCCCCGACGCCGTACTTCCTGTCGTCCCTGGTGCATCAGTCGACCTATGCCATCAGCAAGGCCAACTACGACAAGTTCGGCGACGATTTCATCAAGGCCGGCAACCTGATCTCGAACGGCGCCTACCAGCTGGCCGAGGCCGTGCCGCAGGGCTACATCAAGCTGACGAAGAACCCGCATTTCCATGATGCGGACAACGTCAAGATCGACACGGTGATGGTCTATCCCACCGAGGACATCGACGCCGAGCTGCAGCGCTTCAAGGCCGGCGAGCTGGACATGACCTACGAGCTGCCGAGCCAGCAGATCCCGACGCTGCAGAAGGAGATGACGGACCAGATCCACATCGCACCGTATCTCGGCGTCTACTTCTACGCGTACAACCTGACCCATGAGCCATGGAAGAGCAGCCCGGAGCTGCGCCAGGCCCTGTCGCTCGCGGTCGATCGTGACTCGCTGATCAAGAACGTCACCCAGGCCAGCCAGATCCCGGCCTACACCTTCGTGCCGCCGGGCACGATCAACTTCCCGACCTGGGAGCCGGATGTCGCCAAGCTGACCCAGGCCGAGCGCGACGCCAAGGCCAAGGAGCTTTATGCCAAGGCCGGCTACGGCCCGGACAAGCCGCTGAAGCTGGAGCTGACCTACAACACCAGCGAGAACCACAAGAAGGTGGCCGTGTTCATTGCCGCCATGTGGAAGCAGAAGCTGGGCGTCAACGTCAGCCTGGTGAACCAGGAATGGGGCACCTTCCAAGACACCCGCGACAAGAAGGAATTCCCTGACATCGCGCGCCATGGCTGGATCGGCGACTACAACGACGCCTATGGCTTCCTGCAGCTCGAGCTGGGCGATGTCGGCGAGCAGAGCACCTCGGGCTACTCCAACCCGAAGTTCGACGACCTGATGGCCCAGGCCGCCAAGGCGACCGAAGCGACCAAGCGCGGCGAGCTGATGCAGGAGGCGGAGAAGCTGATGATCGCCGACCTGCCGGTGCTGCCGCTGTACTTCTACACCACCCACCACGCCGTCTCCCCCGCCCTGAAGGGCTGGGTGGACAACGTGTCGGATTACCACCTGTCGCGCTGGCTGTCCGTCCAGCGCTGAGGATGAGTCTGTGACGATGCCCGCCCACCGGACCCGCCGGAGGGCGGGCATCGACCTTTTCGGCCCCCGGGATACGTCCGACATCTCCCGCCGGGCGAGGATCTGATGCCATGCTGAGCTATGCCGTGCGCCGCATCCTGGGCGCGATCCCGACCATCCTGGCGATCATCGCGCTCGCCTTCTTCATGATCCGCCTGGCGCCGGGCGGCCCGTTCGCCAGCGACAAGCCGCTGCCGATCGAGATCAAGCGCAACCTGGAAAAGGCGTATCATCTGGACGAGCCGCTCTACATGCAGTTCGGCCGCTACATGGGCAATGTCCTGCAGGGCGATTTCGGCCCCTCGTTCCGGATGCGCGACTATTCGGTGAACGAGCTGCTGCGCCAGGGCTTCCCGTATTCGCTGCAGATCGGCCTGATCGCGGTGGTGATCGCCAGCTTCTTCGGCATCCTGTTCGGCACCATCGCGGCCCTGAAGCAGAACACGCCCGGTGACTACGGCACCATGGCGATCGCCATGATCGGCATCACCATACCCAACTTCGTCGTCGCCCCGCTTCTGGTCCTGCTGTTGGCCGTCACCTGGCGAATACTGCCGGCCGGCGGCATCACCGCCGGCTGGACCTCGTTCATCCTGCCGATCGTGGCGCTGTCGCTGCCGCCGACTGCCTACATCGCCCGGCTGACCCGCGCCAGCATGATCGAGGTGCTGCGCTCGAACTTCGTCCGCACCGCCCGGGCCAAGGGCCTGCCGGAGCGGATCACGATCATGCGGCACACGCTGAAGGCCGGGCTGCTGCCCGTGGTCTCCTATCTCGGCCCCGCCACCGCCGGCATCATCACCGGCTCGATCGTGATCGAACAGATCTTCGGCATCCCCGGCATCGGCCGCTATTTCATCCAGGGCGCGCTGAACCGCGACTACACGCTGGTGATGGGAACGGTGATCTTCTTCGCCGTCCTGATCATCCTGTTCAACCTGCTGGTCGACCTGCTGTACGGCGCGCTCGACCCGCGCGTGCGCTACGATTGAGGACGCGGCGATGACCGACGCCACCATCGGATCCCTTCCCCCGGCCGCCAAGCCGATCAAGGGACGCAGCCTGTGGCAGGACGCCTGGCGGCGCCTGCGCACCAACAAGGCCGCCATCGTCAGCCTCGCGGTGCTGGCCCTGATCGCCGTCGCCTGCGTGGTCGGGCCGTACCTGCTGCCCTACGGGCTGGACGATGTCGACTACGCCGCCTTCACCACGGCGCCCAGCTTCGCGGCCTCGGCCGACGGCACGGCCGCGCATTATTTCGGCACCGAGGCCAACGGCCGCGACCTGCTGGTCCGCACCCTGTACGGCGGCCAGATCTCGCTGATGGTCGGCATCGTCGGCACCCTGGTCAGCCTGATCATCGGCGTCACCTACGGCGCCACCTCGGGCTTCCTGGGCGGGCGGGTCGACAGCATGATGATGCGGCTGGTCGACGTGCTCTATTCCCTGCCCTTCATGTTCTTCGTCATCCTGCTGATGGTGTTCTTCGGCCGGAACATCCTGCTGATCTTCGTCGCCATCGGCGCGGTCAACTGGCTGGACATGGCGCGCATCGTCCGCGGCCAGACCCTGTCGATCAAGCGCAAGGAATACATCGAGGCGGCGCATGCCTGCGGCGTGTCGAGCTGGGGCATCATCCGCAAGCACGTCATCCCGAACACGCTCGGCCCGGTCATCGTCTACATGACCCTGACCGTGCCGCAGGTGATCCTGCTGGAGAGCTTCCTGTCCTTCCTCGGCCTCGGGGTGCAGGAGCCGATGACCAGCTGGGGGGTGCTGATCTCCGAAGGCGCCCGCAGCATGACCATCGCCTGGTGGATGCTGGTGTTCCCGGCCGTGTTCCTGGCCGTCACCCTATTCTGCCTCAACTTCATCGGCGACGGCCTGCGCGACGCCCTCGACCCGCGCGATCGCTGAGCCCAAGGCCATCGGAACCATGACCGCAACACTCCTCACCCCCCCGAGCGCCATGACCGGCACCGTGGCCACCCCGGCCGTCCAGACCGAGACCATCCTGGCGATCCGCAACCTCGTCACCCGGTTCAAGACCGGCGACGGCATGGTCGCCGCGGTGAACGGCATCTCGCTCGACATCGCCGCGGGAGAGACCATCGGCATCGTCGGCGAATCCGGCTCGGGCAAGAGCCAGCTGTTCATGTCGGTGATGGGCCTCCTGGCCTCCAACGGCCGCGCCACCGGCAGCGTGAAGTACCGCGGGCAGGAGATCCTGGGCCTGCCGCCGGCCAAGCTGAACCGGGTCCGCGGTTCGAAGATGTCGATGATCTTCCAGGACCCGATGACGTCGCTGAACCCCTATCTGACCATCGCCCGGCAGATGACCGAGGTGCTGGTGCAGCACAAGGGGATGACCCAGTCCCAAGCGATGAAGCGGTCGATCGAGATGATGGACCTGGTCCGCATCCCCGAGGGCAAGCGGCGCATCGGCATGTACCCGCACGAATTCTCCGGCGGCATGCGCCAGCGCGTGATGATCGCCATGGCGCTGCTGTGCCAGCCGGACCTGCTGATCGCCGACGAGCCGACCACCGCGCTCGACGTCACCGTCCAGGCCCAGATCCTGGACCTGATGCGCGACCTGAAGCGCGAGTTCAACACCTCGATCGTGCTGATCACCCACGATCTCGGCGTCATCGCCGGCCTCGCCGACCGGGTGATGGTGATGTATGCCGGCAATGTGATCGAGGCCGGGTCGGTGCGGGACATCTTCTACGACCCGCAGCACCCCTACACCGAAGGCCTGCTGCAGAGCATGCCGCGGCTGAACTCGGACCGGCATGCCGAGCTGCCGTCGATCGGCGGCCAGCCGCCGAACCTGCAGGACCTGCCACCGGGCTGCAACTTCCAGCCGCGCTGCCGCTACGCCCATGCGCGCTGCCTGGCCGAGGAGCCGGCGCTGCGCCCCTGCGGCGACCCGGCCGCCCTGCGCGCCAAGGCCTGCCATCTCGAGCAGCTGCCCCTGACCGAGGCCGACCGCGCCGTCATCGACGCCGACCGCGCCGCCCGCACCCGTCATTGAGGCCCGTGCCATGACAGACAGCTTCCAGTCCGACGGCAAGCCCATCCTCTCGGTGCGCGACCTGCGCGTGCACTTCGCCATGCCGAAGCGGCACATGTGGTCGGGCCACCGCGACTACCTCAAGGCGGTCGACGGCGTCAGCTTCGACCTCAAGGCCGGCGAGACGCTGGGCGTGGTGGGCGAATCCGGCTGCGGCAAGTCGACCCTCGGCCGCGCCGTGCTGCAGCTGATCCCGCCGACCGCGGGCCAGGTGGTGTGGATGGGCGAGAACATCGCCAATCTCGACAGCAACACGATGCGCGAGAAGCGCCAGGACCTGCAGATCATCTTCCAGGATCCGCTGGCCTCGCTGAACCCGCGCATGACGGTCGGCGACATCATCGGCGAGCCGCTGGACGTGTTCGAGGCCAAGCTGACCAAGAAGGAGCGCCGGGCCAAGGTCGAGGAGATCATGGCGCTGGTGGGCCTGCGGCCCGAGATGATCAACCGCTACCCGCACGAATTCTCCGGCGGCCAGGCCCAGCGCATCGGCATCGCCCGGGCGATGATCCTGAACCCCAAGCTGATCATCTGCGACGAGCCGGTCTCGGCGCTGGACGTCTCGATCCAGAGCCAGATCGTCAACCTGCTGATGCGGCTGCAGCGCCAGTTCGGCCTGTCGCTGATCTTCATCAGCCACGACCTGTCGGTGGTGCGCCACATCAGCCACCGCATCATGGTGCTGTATCTCGGCAAGCTGGTGGAGGTCGCCGACCGCGACGACATCTACGACAATCCGCGCCATCCCTATACCCAGGCGCTGATCTCGGCGGTGCCCCTGCCCGACCCGGATGCGGAGCGGGCGAAGAAGCGGATTGTGCTGACCGGCGACCTGCCGAGCCCGCTGAACCCGCCCACCGGCTGCTACTTCCGCACCCGCTGCCCCAAGGCGCAGGATCTGTGCGCCCAGGTGGCGCCGCAGCTGATCGATGTCGGCAGCCCCGGCCACCAGGCCGCCTGCCACTTCTGGGACACGCCGACCCCGGCCCGGCGGCAGGAAGAGGCGGCTTAGGCCGCTCCGTCCGCCGCCGACGCTTGCGTGGTCCGCGCGATTCCCGCTGTAATCGGACCTCCCCTCCGCAGCCGGGGCCGCGCATGACCACAGACATCCCGGTGATCGACCTGGCGCCGCTCCGCCGCGGCGGGGCGGCGGGGCTGAAGACGGTGGCGCGGCAGCTCGGCCAGGCCTGCCGCGAGGTCGGATTCTTCGCCGTCACCGGCCATGGCATCGATTCGGATCTGACCGGCCGGGTCTTCGCCGCCTCAAGGGATTTCTTCGCCCGGTCCGCGGCCGAGAAGACGGCGCTGTCGATCACCGGCTCGCCCCACAACCGCGGCTATGTCGGCATCGGCGCCGAGACTCTAGACACGACCCGGCCGAGCGATCTGAAGGAAGCCTTCAACATCGGCCTCGACCTGCCGGCGGACCACCCCGAGGTGGTGGCTGGGCGCCCGTTCCGCGGGGTCAACCTGTGGCCCGGCATTCCCGGCTGGCGCGAGGCCATGCTGGCCTATTTCGACGCGGCCTGGCGCCTCGGCCGGCAGTTGCATCGCGGTTTCGCCAGCGATCTCGGCCTCGACCCCGACCATTTCGAGAGCCGGCTGGACGCCCCGATGGCGATCCTGCGCCTGCTGCATTATCCGCCGCGGCCCGGGCAGGTGGCGCCGGGCCAGATGGGAGCCGGCACCCACACCGACTACGGCAACGTCACCATCCTGGCGACCGACGGCGTGGCGGGGCTGCAGGTGCGGCGTCGGGATGGGGTGTGGCTCGACGCGCCGGCCGTCGACGGCGGCTTCCTGTGCAACATCGGCGACTGCCTGATGCGCTGGACCAACGATGTCTACGTCTCGACGCCGCATCGCGTGCAGCCGCCGGAGCGGGAGCGCTTCTCGGTCGTCTTCTTCCTCGACCCCAACCCGGACGCCCGGGTCGAATCCCTGCCCGGCTGCGTCACCCCGGACCGGCCGGCGCGCTATCCGCCGGTGCTGGGCGCGGACTACCTGCAGTCGCGGCTCGACGCCACCTATGCCCATCTGGCGCCGCGCGGCCGCGCTGAGCCATCGTCCGCATAGCAAAAGGGCGCCGGAAAATCCGGCGCCCTTTGGCGTTCGTCCTGTCCCGGAGGATCAGGCGGCGGCGGCCAGCGAGGCCACAACCGTGGTGAAGTGCTCGACGATCGCGCCCTTGAAGGCGTCCATGTCGAGGTCGTCGCGCGCGGTGATCAGGTTGCCCTCGACCAGCACGCTGTCGTCGGCCAGCTTGGCGCCGGCGGCCTCGAGGATCTCACGCGACGCATCGCTGGCCACGACGGTGCGGCCCTGGATGCGTTCGGCCAGCGCCAGAAGCTGCGGGCCGTCGCCGAGCGCCGCGATGGGCTTGCCGGCGTCGGCGAAGCCACGGAGGATGCGCTTGGTGTGCGGGTTGGCGGAGAGCTTGGCAATGCCGCGCTCGCCGCCCGGGATCAGCACCGCGTCGAAATCCGCGGCCAGGGCGTTCGACAGCGGCACGTCGACCGCGAAGTAGTGGCCCCAGGACTTGTCATGCCAGCCATTGACCAGCCCCTGCTCGGTCGAGACGATCTTGAGCGTGGCGCCGGCGGCCAGCAAAGCGCGCTGCGGCTCGGTCATCTGGATTTCCTCGAAACCATTGGAAACGAGGATGGCAATCGTCTTCCCGGCGAGAGGCTTGTCCTGCTGCATGTATTATTCTCCCTCGTTAAGCCGGCTGATCAGCCGGTCCCGGCGGATCCCCGTTGGATCCAGATGGCCGCCTTCCGGACGCGCGCGCGTCGCCGTCCTGCGCTGCGGGTCGCGTCTCGCGGGCAGCGGCAAAACCATGCCGGGATGGTGATTGAATTCGATCGTAGAAGTGGCGGTGCCGGCATCAAAAGTCAATGCCGCTGACCCTTCGCATGGGTGCATTGCACAATGGTTGGTCTCGGGGTCGGGCTCGGCCCGCTTCGAGGGCCCTGCCCACCAACGGAAAACCGCCGCCCCGAGGGGCGGCGGTCTCCAGTTCAACGTTCGGTGAGGCGCCGGTCTTGGAATGCCGACGCTCGCGGATCACCGCGCCGAAGAGATCGATATCAGGCCGGCAGACCGGAGGTCGCCGACGCCGCTCGATCCGACGCACGTCCCATCAGGGCCGCCGCGGAGATCTGGTTCACCAGAGCGCTAGACATCGGATCACCTCCTTTCGGTTGTTTGCACCTGCGACAAAGGTCGGACGTGACGGCGGCGATGTCAACCCCGGTGCCTCAATGGGCCTGACCGGCCGCGACATTGACCGCCAGCGCCAGGATCACGGTGTTGAACAGGAAGGACGCGACGCCGTGGCCGAGGGTCAGGCGGCGCATGTAGGAATTCGTGACCTGCACGTCCGACACCTGCGCCGTCATGCCGACGACGAAGGAATAGTAGAGGAAATCCCAGATCCCGGGCGCGTCGTCGCCGGGGAACTCCAGCCCCTTGGCGTCGCGGCGCTTGCCCGGCGCGCCCTCGCCCCCGGCCCGGGCGTAGTAGAGATGGGCGTAGCGGAAGGCGATGATGGTGTGCAGGGTGACCCAGCCCAGCAGCACGCTGGCAATCGCCAGCAGCAGATGCAGCGTCGACGAGTCGGACTGGTTCAGCAGGCTGAAGATCGAGGCGACGCTGAGGCCGATGCCGATCACGGTGATCGCCGCGATCAGCGGCATCCCCTCGTCTTCGATATCCGCCTTGCGCCGGATCACATCCGGCGTCGCCCGGCGGACCAGCACCGCCGTCCAGATCAGGTAGAGGCCGAAGAAGCCGTCGCCGGCGACGATCACCGACAGCGGGGCGCCGTTGTGGCGGCCGAGCGCCACCCACAGCCCCAGCCCGAGCAGGGCCGCGGCATAGAAGCGGAGGTGGTGCCGCAGGTGGTTCCGGATCAGCTCGGGCAGGGCAGCCTCCTTGAAGCGTGGCACCGGGGAAGCGTGGCGCCGGGCGATCCGGCCGGCTCAGCCGAAGCGCTTCGCCAGCCGCCCCAGCGCGTCGTCCAGCACCGCATCCTGCTTGGCGAAGCAGAACCGCGCCACGGTCGCCAGCGGATCCTCGGCATAGAAGGCCGAGACCGGGATGGCGGCGACGCCGACATCCTCGATCAGGTGGCGGCAGAAGGCCTGGTCGTCGCCGTTGAAGCCGGTCGAGCCGATGTCGAGATTGACGAAATAGGTGCCGTCGCAGGGCAGGACGCCGAGCCCCAGCCGCCGCAGCCCGGCGGCGAAGCGGTCGCGCTTGCCCTGCAGTTCGGCAATCACGCCGTCATAGTAGTCGTCGCCCTTGGCCAGGCCATAGGCCACGGCGGCCTGCAGGTTCGGCGGGGTGGTGAAGGTCAGGAACTGGTGCGCCTTGCCCAGCAGCGTCGCCAGAGGCGGCGCCGCGGTGACGTAGCCGACCTTCCAGCCGGTCAGCGAGAAGGTCTTTCCGGCCGATCCGATCTTCAGGCAGCGGTCGCGCATGCCGGGCCGGGCGATCAGCGGCTGGTGCCGCCGGCCGTCGAACACCAGGTGCTCATAGACCTCGTCGCAGATGGCATAGGCGTTCGAGCCGGTGATGAATTCGGCGAGGAGGTCGAGCTCGGCCGCCCCGAACACCTTGGCCGCCGGGTTCAGCGGGTTGTTGAACAGCACCGCCTTGGTGCGGGGCGAGAAGGCGCGGGCCAGCGCCGCCCGGTCGAACGACCAGTCGGGCGGGGTCAGGTGCACGAATTTCGGCACGCCGCCGGCACGGCGGACCAGCGGCAGGTAGGCGTCGTAGAGCGGTTCGAACAGCACCACCTCGTCGCCCGGCTCGATCAGCGCGAACAGGGCGGCGGCCAGCGCCTCGGTGGCGCCCGACGTGACCACCACCTCGGCCTCGGGATCGACCTCGAGGCCGTAGAAGCGCTTGTCGTGGTCGGCCACGGCCTTGCGCAGCTCGGGCAGGCCGAGCATCGGCGGGTACTGGTTCCAGCCATCGGTGACGGCGGTGGCCGCGACCCGCAGCACATCCTCCGGCCCGCGGCCGTCGGGGAAGCCCTGGCCGAGATTGACCGCGCCATGCTGGCGCGCCAGCCGGGACATGACCTCGAACACCGTGGTGCCAAGGCCGGAGAAGAGGGCGTTTCCGGGCTTCATCATGCGCTTTCGGGACGGTCGACGGGCCGGGGCAAGGTCAGTGCTTGGTCACCTCGGGCGCGTCGAAATCATCCTCGTCGTCGGCGCCGTCCTCGACCACATCGAGCATCTCCTCGAATCGGTCGAGCAGGTCGGAATAGTCGCGGTTGGCGCGCAGGAACTTGCGAAAGGCGGTGTCGTGGCGGTGGTCCGCCTCGAACCAGGCATCGGCCGCCCGCTGGTGCTCGCCATGGGCCGACAGGTGATAGAAGGCGGCCTGCTCGACGCTGTTGATCTCGCTCTCGTCGAGGAGCTCGAGCACCGACCCGACATAGGTCGGCAGGCCGGTGAGGAAGGCGATCTCGTTCGCTGCGGCGGCCAGCTCGGCATCGTCCAGCGGCTCGTCCGGCGCCTCGCCGGCGGCGACGGCGGCGGCGTGCGCGTCCTCCTCCATCTTCTGGATCTCGGCGCGCAGGGCCGCGAAGTCGCTGCCCTCGCCGATCAGCGCCTCGTTCGGGCTGCCGCCGATCGCCGCCTCGATCGCCAGCAGCGTGTCGAGCAGCCGGCGCTTGCGCACCACCCAGTTGGCCCCGCTGCGGATCTCCTCGGCGATCGACCGCAGCCGCTCCTGTTCCTCCGGCGCCATATCGGCGAGCAAAGACGTCTCAGGCTTGGCAATCGCAGTCACGTCGGTCGTCCTGTCTGTCGCGCCCCGGCGGCGCGGCGGCACCCTAGCACAAGCCCCCCGCCGATGGCGAAGCTTGACCCCCGTCCGGCACATGCCTATCTGGTCCGCACGATGTCCAAACTTCCCATCCTCGTCGCCCCCGATTCCCGCCTGAAGACCAGGGCCAAGCCCGTCGCGCAGGTGGATGACCGCGTCCGCAAGCTGACCGACGACATGCTGGAAACCATGTACGACGCGCCCGGCATCGGCCTGGCCGCGCCGCAGATCGGCGTGCTGGAGCGGATCGTGGTGATCGACGTCGCCGGCAAGGACGAGCCGCGGGCACCGCTGCGCCTGATCAACCCCGAGATCACCTGGGCGTCGGAAGACCTGCAGACCGCCGAGGAGGGCTGCCTGTCCCTGCCCGAGCAATGGGCCGAGGTGGTGCGGCCGGCCGAGGTCAAGTTCCGCTATCTCGACGAGACCGGGGCGAAGCAGGAGCGGCACGCCACCGGCATCCTGGCGGTGTGCGTGCAGCACGAGATCGACCATCTCGACGGCGTGCTGTTCGTCGACCACCTGTCGGCGCTGCGCCGGAACATGATCCTGAAGAAGGTCCTGAAGTGGAAGAAGGAGCACGTGGAGTAAGGCTCTCCACGCGCCGCCCGGCTATTCCTTCGCCGCGTCCCAGTAACTGGTGCCGCCGATGTTGAGCGTGTCCGGCGCCGCGGCGTCGCCGACCGCGACGCCGATCCGCAGCCGGGTGACCGTGCCGTCCTCCGCCGTCAGCTGCAGCGCGTAGCCGTCGAGCCGATAGCGCCCGGCCGAATCATGTGACTTGGTGGCCCCGCCGACGGAGAAGCCATTCTCGTTCATGACGGCGCCGAAACCGCCCCCCGAGCCCCCGACCGAGCCGCCATCGGGGCCGGTGCCTGCCAGGCTGTGCATGAAGAAGCTGCCGGACTGGTGCCGCTCGAAGGTCCCATCGGGCCGGAAGACATAGGTGATGCGCGTGGTGACACCGCCCTGCGACACGTTCAGGTAGTAGTAGGAATGGTCGAGCCGGGCATCGGCCGGGAACGGCTTCAGCACGGTGAAGCTGGGCAGGTCCGCCTTCGGCCCCGCCGCCGCGGTCATCACATAGGTGTCGTCCGGATGCTCCCAGCGCGACCAGTCCTGCGGCGCCCGGCGCCGCACCTGCGCCGCGTCCAGGTCGGTCGGCGGATAGGCGAAATCGTAGCGGTAGCCGGTGCCGTCCTTCAGCAGCAGGTAGCTCTCCTCGTTGCGGTCGGTGTAGGTGCCGCCGCCCATCGGATTGATCCCGATCTGGAACTGCTCGCGGAACAGCACCGCCTCGATCTGGTCGGCCGGCACGCCCTTGTCCGCCCCGGCATAGACCTCCTCGGCGCTGGGCGGCCGGTATTCCAGGAGGTCCGTCTCCGGCAGGTCCGACCGGGCGATGCCGCCCGCATCCGCCAGCTGCCGGCAGCCGGACAGCTTGATCACCTTGAAGGCGTAGACCCGGCTGACCTGGCCGAGGATGGTGACGTCCCGCCCCCGCGCCTGCTCGAACCGCGCCTCCTCCGTCTTGTCGGCGAAGTCGCAGGAGACGGTCCAGATCGACCGCTGCTCCGGCAGCCATTGCTGCAGGTCGTCGCTGCCGATCACTCGGCCGGCGACCGCGACAGGCCCGAGCTGCTGCATCGCAGCGACGGCGGCCTCGGACTTCTCGTCGTCGTCCTTGCCCGGCACGCGCTGCAGCAGGCCGGCGCCGAGCGCGGACAGCTGGCCGACGCTGAACAGCGTCTTCGGCTTCGGGGTCAGGCCGGCATCGTCGGGCAGGTTGGCCTTGGCGATGCCGTCGGCACCGTCGAGCAGCCGGCACCCGTCCAGCGTGACCAGCTCGAAGTCGTAGACCCGGTCGATGTGGCCGGAGACGACGACGTCGCGCCCCTCCTGCTGCCGGAACAGCCGCTCCTCGGTGTCGTCGGCGAAGTCGCAGCGGACGCTCCACAGCGACTGCCGGTCGGCGGTCCATTGCTGGATGGTGTCGCTGTCGATGGCCCGGCCGGAGACGGCGATCAGTCCGGTCCGGCCCAGCACCTTGGACACCCAGTCGGTCCGGTCGGTGTCGTCGCCGGGCGGCGCCTGGCGCCACCCTTCGGCCGCCAGAGCCGAGAGCTGGCCGGCGGTGTACAGCGTCTTCGGCTGCGGCATCGTCCCGGCCATCGCCTCCAGCACCGCCCGGGCCGCCGGCGCCTTGTCGGCCAGGGCGAAGGTCTTGTCGCCGAACAGCGCCGGCAGGGCGGCGCACAGGAGCGGCGTCTTCTGGATCAGGGCGTCGGCCTGGGCCGTCAGCGCGCCGTCGAGCTTCGACCGGTTCTGGTCGAGGGTGCCGAACCCAGCCATCGCCCGCTCCAGCAGCCGCTCCAGACGATCGGCGTCGTTGGCGCGGCGCCAGGCGTCGAGCGCCGCCGCATGCGCCGCGGCGCCGGCCGCATCGACCTTGTCGCAGCTGGCGGCGACCGCCCGGGTCAGGCCGATCGGGACATAGACGGTGGTGATGGCCTGGGCCGCGGCCTTGGGATCGGGGCTGCCGGCCGCGTGGGCCGTGCCCGCGGCCAGGGTGGCGGCCAGCGACGCGCCGATGACGAGATGCGCCAGGGTCCTCATCCATCCCTCCCCATCCGACTCCGGCGCCAGCCTGACGCGGCGTCGGGGCAAGAACAAGGCAGGCGGTCAGGCGGCCCGGGACGCCCCGCGCAGGCCGTCGCGCATCGCTTCCTCGCCGTCGCGCAGGGCCAGCACATAGGCCGGCAGGTCCGGGGCGTCGCCCTGCCAGCCGAAGGCGGCGGCGATCTCGGCGGTCGGCACGGCGCCGCCGCGGCGGCGGAACGCGGCCTTGACCACGGCATGGGCCGCGGCCGCGCCGGAGGCATTTTCGAAGCTCTGCTCGAGATACAGCCACTTCCCATCCCAGCCCAGCAGCCGGCTGCGCAGGCTGTAGCGGGCGAAGGCGGGGATCGAGCGGCGGTAGCGGATGGTCACCGCCGCGATCACCGGCATCCAGCCCTGGCGGCGGATGATGCCGACCAGCCCGGCCCTGATCATCAGGTCGGTGCGGCCGAGGTCCATCACCGTGAGGTAGCGGCCGTTGTTGAGGTGCAGGTTGAGGTCGAGGTCGTTCGGCCACACCCGGAACGCGACCACGCTGTCGTCGAACATGCCGATGCGGCGCCCGAACAGCGCCGCCAGCATGACCCGGATGAGGCGGAGATAGAGGTTCATCGGCGTCCCATCCGCCCGTTTGTCATGCCACGGCTCGACCGTGGCATCCAGGGGCCACCAGAGCGGCTCTTCGTGGCCCCTGGATTGCCCGGTCAAGCCGGGCAATGACAGTCAGAGTTACACGCGGCGCGAAGAGGCCCCTCAGAACGCCTCCGCCTCCAGCGCCATCAGGGGCGCCTTGCCGGCCATGATCTGGATGAACAGCGACCCGGTCTCCGGCAGCATGCGCTGAATGAAGAACCGCGCCGTCTTCAGCTTGGCGTCGTAGAATCCGGCCCGGCCCTCGGCCTTCGGCGCCTTCTCCAGCGCCAGCTTGGCCATCCGCGCCCACATCCAGCCCATCGCCACCAGGGCGAACAGCTTGAGGTAGTCGGTCGACGCGGCCCCCGCCTCCTCCGGGTCCTTCAGCCCCTTCTGGGCGATCCAGGCGGTGGCCTGCTGCAGCTTGCCGAAGGCCTTTGCCAGCGGGCCGACGAATTCCAGCATCGCCGGGTTCTCGGCCTCCTCGCGGATGAAGGCGTCGACCGGATGGAAGAAGCTGCGCAGCAGCCGGCCCATGTCCTGCGGCATCTTGCGGCCGACCAGGTCGAGCGCCTGGATGCCGTTGGCGCCCTCGTAGATCTGGGCGATGCGAGCATCGCGGACGAACTGCTCCATCCCCCATTCCCTGATGTAGCCGTGGCCGCCCAGCACCTGCTGCGACCGGGTGGCGACCTCCAGCCCCATGTCGGTGAAGTAGGCCTTCAGGATCGGCGTCATCAGCGACACGAAGTCGTTCGACTGCTGCCGCACCGCCGGATCGGGATGCCTGGTGTAGAGGTCGATGTTGATGCCGACCAGGTAGCCCAGCGCCCGCGCGCCTTCGGCGAAGGCCTTGCCGGTCAGCAGGTTCTTGCGCACGTCGGGATGGACGATGATCGGGTCGGCCGGCTTGTCCGGCGCCTGGGTGCCGGCCAGCGAGCGGCCCTGCAGCCGGTCCTTGGCATAGGTCACGGCGTTCTGGTAGGCGACCTCGGCCACGCCCAGCCCCTGCAGCGCGACGCCGAGCCGGGCGGTGTTCATCATCACGAACATCGCCCGCATGCCCTTGTGCTTCTCGCCGACCAGCCAGCCGGTGGCGCCGTCGAGATTCATCACGCAAGTGGACGACGCCTTGACCCCCATCTTGTGCTCGATCGAGCCGCAGGCGATGCCGTTGCGGGGGCCGGCGACGACCGACCCGCCCTCCTCCTTCGGCAGGAACTTCGGCACCACGAACAGGCTGATGCCCTTGATGCCGGGCGGCGCGTCGGGCAGCCGGGCCAGCACCAGGTGGATGATGTTCTCGGTCAGGTCGTGCTCGCCGGCCGAAATGAAGATCTTGGTGCCGGTGATGCTCCAGGCGCCGTCAGCCGCAGGTTCGGCCTTCGTGCGAATCAGGCCGAGATCGGTGCCGCAATGCGGTTCGGTCAGGCACATGGTGCCGGACCAGATGCCGTCGGCCAGCTTGGGCAGATAGGTCGCCTTCTGCGATTCGTCGCCATAGGCCTCGATCGCGTTGTAGGCGCCCTGCGACAGGCCGGGATACATGCCGAAGGACATGTTGGCCGAGGACAGCACCTCCTCCATCACGAAGTTGACCGCCTTGGGCATGCCCTGGCCGCCATAGGCCGGGTCGGCCGACAGGCCGGTCCAGCCGCCTGCGGTGAAGGTGCGGTACGCCTCCTTGAAGCCCTTCGGCGTGTAGACGACGCCGTTCTCGAAGCGGCAGCCCTCCTCGTCGCCGGGCTGGTTCAGGGGCGTCAGCTCGTTCTCGGCGAGGCGCGCCGCCTCCTCCAGGATGGCGTCGACGGTATCAGGCGTCGCCTCCTCATAGCCGGGAAGCTTGGCGAGCTGGCCGACATCGAGCAGTTCGTGCAGCACGAAGCGGATGTCGTCGAGCGGGGCCTTGTAGCTGGGCATCTCTCGAGTCCTCTCAGTTCCGCAGCGGCTTGCCGGTGGTCAGCATGTGCTCGACGCGGGCGATGGTGCCGGGCAGGCGCACAAGCTGGCTGAACATCTCGTGCTCCAGCGCCAGCACGTCATCCTCGGTCAGCGTCTCGGTGATGTCGGTGTCGCCGCCCGAGAGCACATAGGCCAGCTTGTCCGAGACCACGACGTCGTAGGGCGTCGCCTTGCCGGTGCGCGCCAGGTCGCCCACCGCCAGCGCGAAGCCGGTCCGGGCGGTCGGGCCCGGCAGGCGAATCTCCACCGCCGGCTTGGGCGGCTGGTAGCCTTCGGCCAGCGCCAGCGCCTTGGCCTTGGCGTCGGCCAGCAGCCGGTCGCGGTTCATGGTGATGCCGTCGGCGGGGCGGAGATACAGCAGATCCTTCGCCTCGAAGGCCGATTTCGCCACCTGGGCCGTGCCGATGGTCTGGAACACCTGGCCCAGCGGCGGCATCGGGCCGCCCGGGCGCTTCGGCTGAGCGTTGGCGCGCAGCAGCATCTCCTTGCAGCCGCCCCAGCCGGGGATCAGCCCGACCCCGACCTCGACCAGGCCGCAATAGGTCTCGGCATGGGCCTGGATCGCGGCGGAATGCAGCAGGATCTCGCAGCCGCCGCCCAGCGCCATGCCGGCGGGCGCCGCCACGGTCGGGAACGGAGCGAATTTCAGCGCCTTGTAGGCGTCCTGCCCGCCCTTGATCAGCGCCTCGATCTGCGGCCACAGCGCGATGTTGATGCCGAACAGGGCGAGGCCGAGATTGGCGCCGACCGAGAAGTTGGTGCCCTCGTTGTAGATCACCATCGCCTTGTACTTCGACGCGGTGATGCGGATCGCCTCGCCCAGCAAGGCCATGGTCTGGTCGTCGAGACTGTTCATCTTCGAGATGAACTCGAAGCAGGTGACGCCGTCGCCGATGTCCCACAGCGCCGCCGAGCCGTTCTTCGCGATCGGCTTGGCTGTGCGCTTGATGTCGGCCAGCAGCAGCACGCCGTCCGGCCGCTTCACCTCGGCGTAGTCGCCGCCGGTGGTAAGGTACTGCAGGCGGCCATCCTGGACCCGGTAGAAGCTGCGGCCCTGCGCGGATTTCAGCAGCGCCGGCACCGGCTTGCCCTGGGTTTCCAGCCAGCCGATCAGCCAGTCGGCGCCGACCTGGTCGATCAGCTCGAACGGGCCGAAGCCCCAGTTGTAGCCCAGGCGCATCGCCTCATCGACCGCGACCACGGTGTCGGCGATCTGCGGCACCAGCCCGGCTGCGTAGGACAGGGTCTGGCCCAGCACCGTCGCGGCGAAGCGGCCGGCCTTGTCGTCGAACCCGACCAGCGCCTTCAGCCCGCCCCGGCGTGCCTCCTCGACGCTGTCCAGCTTCGGCTTGTCCGACTTCGCCCAGGCGCCGGTCTTGAGGTCGACGCTTTCCTTCACCCGGGCACCGTCGGTGGCCTTGCTGAGGCGGTAGAAGCCGCCCTTGCCCTTGCGCCCGGTGTAGCCGTCGGCGATCAGGTTCTCGATCACCGGCTCGACCCGATAGATGTCGCGGTACGGGTCGTCCTTCGGCAGGGTGGCCAGCAGGCTCTTGGCGATGTGCGGCATCAGGTCGAGCCCGACCAGGTCGATCAGCCCGAACACGCCGGTCTTGGGCACGCCCATCGGCCGGCCGGCGACCGCATCCGCCTCCTCGACCGTCAGGCCCAGATCGATGGCGGCGTTGACCGCGGCCTGGATCCAGTAGGTGCCGATGCGGTTGGCGATGAAGCCGGGCGTGTCCTTGCAGTCGACCACGCCCTTGCCGAGCGCGATGTCGGCGAAGCGGCGGATGCCGGCGACCAGGGCCGGGTCGCTGTCCGGCCCGACCACCAGCTCCAAGAGGCGCATGTAGCGCGGCGGGTTGAAGAAATGGGTGACCATGAAGGCGCGGCGGAAGGGCTCCGACCGGCCCTCGGTCAGGATCGCCAGCGGGATGGTCGAGGTGTTGGAGGAGACCACCGCCCCCGGCTTCAGCACCTGCTCGATGCGGGCGTAGAGGTCCTGCTTGACCTTCGGGTCCTCCAGCACCGCCTCGACGATCCAGTCGCAGCCGGCCAGCTTGCCGAGGTCGTCCTCGGTGTTGCCGGTGGCGACCAGCCTCGCTGCCGCCGTCGACATGAAGGGCGCTGGGTCGGTCTTGGCCATGCGCGCCAGCGCGCCATCGGCGATCACGTTCCGGTTCTGCGCATCCCTCGGCACGATGTCGAGCAGCAGCACCGGCACGCCGGCATTGGCGAAGTGTGCGGCGATGCCGCTGCCCATCACCCCGGCGCCGATCACCGCGACTTGCTTGATATCCATGGTCTCAGCTCCCTGGTCGCCCTCGCTTCCCCTGGCCGTCATCCCCGCGCAAGCGGGGATCTCATGCAGACCTGGACGAGACTCCCGCTTGCGCGGGAATGACGGGAAAGGGTGGGACGGAAATCGTCAGATGGTCAGGCGGCTTCGAGGATGGTGGCGATGCCCTGGCCGCCGCCGATGCACATGGTAGCCAGCGCCAGCCGGCCGCCCTCGCGCTGCAGCAGCGTGGCCGCCTTGCCGGTGATCCGGGCACCCGAGGCGCCGAGCGGGTGGCCCAGCGCGATGGCGCCGCCGTCGATGTTGGTCTTGGCCCAGTCGAGCTCGAGGTCATGGCCGACCGCCAGCGCCTGGGCGGCGAAGGCCTCGTTCAGCTCGACCACGTCGATGTCCTTGATGGTCAGCCCGGCGCGCTTCAGCGCCTTGCGGCTGGCGTCGACCGGGCCGATGCCCATGATCTCCGGCGCGCAGCCCGCCACCGCGATCGACTTGATGCGGGCCAGGATCGGCAGGCCGGCGGCCTTGGCGAAGGCCTCGCTGGTGACCAGCGTCGCCGAGGCGCCGTCGGTCAGCGGGCTTGAGGTGCCGGCGGTGACGGTGCCGTTCTGGTCGAAGGCCGGCTTCAGGCCCGACAGGCCTTCCTGGCTGGTGTCGGGGCGGATGGTGCCGTCGCGTTCGACCGTGCCGTCCCGGGTCGCGATCGGCACGACCTCTGCGGCGAACTTGCCATCGGTCCAGGCCTTGGCCGCGCGCTGCTGCGAGCGGATGGCGAAGTCCTGCTGGCTCTCGCGGGTGATCTGGTACTTCACCGCGAGGTTCTCGGCGGTCACGCCCATGTTGAAGTAGGCCTGCGGCATCTCGGCGGCCAGCTTCGGGTTCGGCGCCGGGTTGAAGCCCATCATCGGCACCCGGGTCATGCTCTCGACCCCGGCGCACAGGAAGGCCTCGCCCGCGCCCATCTGGATGGCGCCGGCGGCCTGGTGGATCGCCTGCATCGACGACCCGCAGTAGCGGTTGACGGTGACGCCGCCGACCGACTGCGGCAGGCCGGCCAGGAACACCACCATGCGGGCCATGTTGAAGCCCTGCTCCCCCTCCGGGAAGGCGCAGCCCAGGATCAGATCCTCGATCGCGGCGGGGTCGACCCCGGTCTCGGCGACCAGCGCCTTGACGACCGTGGCGACCAGATCGTCGGGCCGCACCCGGCGCAGCTCGCCCTTGTTGGCGAGATGGAAGGGCGACCGCTTGAAGCCGGCGATGACGACGCTCGTGTCCATGATGGTCTCAGGCTCCTCAGCTCTTCTTGTCGTGGGCGCGCGAACACGCCCCGTGCGGATCGGGTGGCGGGCGGCTCAGCCTTCCGGCAGCGCCCCTTCGCGTTTCAGGAAATCGGTGATCTCGGCCTCGATGCCGCGCAGGTCCTCGATGGTCTGCTGCACGTCGACCAGCTGGGTCTCGAGCGAGGCCCGTCGGGCGCGGGCGCGGCCGAGGAAGAAGCTCATCTGCTCGACCTTGCGGTGGTCGCGGGCGTAGAGGTCGAGGAACTCCTTGATTTCGGCCAGGGAGAAGCCGAGCCGCTTGCCGCGGCAGATCAGGGCCAGGCGGGCCCGGTCGCGATGGCTGTAGATGCGCGTCAGCCCGGCCCGTTCGGGCGACAGCAGGCCTTCATCCTCATAGAACCGGATGCTGCGCGGGGTGATGTCGAACGCGGCGGCGAGGTCGCCGATCGAGTAGCTGCGCTGCTCGACGTCGCGCTTCTCCTGGGTTTCCGCCTCCATGGCCGATCCGCCTCCGACTGCGTTGAGAGGGCATGCCGTTTACGTAAACGTAAAGTAGCGCAGCCGGAGCGTCCGGTCAATCGGCGGCGATCAGGTGGCGGCCCGCGCCACCTCCGGCTGGGCCGCCTTCGCCGCCTCCTCCTCCAGCAGCGCCTTGCGCGACAGCTTGCCGATCAGCGTCTTCGGCAGCGGCTTGTCGCGGAACTCGATCAGCTTCGGCATCTCGATCGGCGACAGCTTGTCGTGCAGGAAGGCGACCAGCCCCTCGGCCGTCAGCGCCTGGCCGGCCCGCAGCCGGACATAGGCCTTCACCGTCTGGCCGCGATAGGCGTCGGGCAGGCCGGCAACCACGCATTCCTCGACCGCCGGGTGCAGGTAGATCGCCTCTTCGACATTGCGCGGATAGACGTTGAAGCCGGAGCACAGGATCATGTCCTTGATCCGGTCGACGATGAAGGTGTAGCCGTCCTCGTCCATGTACCCGACGTCGCCGGTGTGCAGCCGGCCGCCGAACAGCGCATCGGCCGATTCCTCCGGCCGGTGCCAGTAGCCCTTCATCACCTGCGGGCCGCTGATGCAGACCTCGCCGCGCTCGCCGGTCGGCATCACGGTGGTGCGGTCGTCCAGCGACACGATCTCGATCATGGTCTGCGGCAGCGGGATGCCGATCGACCCCGCCTTGTTGATGCCGTAGAGCGGGTTGCAGGTGGCGATCGGCGAGCTTTCCGACAGGCCGTAGCCTTCGACGAGCTTGCAGCCGGTCGCCGCCTCGAACGCGTTCTTGACCTCGAGCGGCAGTGGCGCCCCGCCGGAGATGCAGCGCTTCAGCGACGACAGGTCGTATTTGGCCCGGTCGGGGTAGTTGGCGATCGCGGTGTAGATGGTCGGCACCGCCGGGAACAGGGTCGGCTTCTTCTCGTGGATGGTCTTCATCACGGTGTCGAGCTCGAAGCGCGGCAGCATGATGATCTCCGCCCCCGCCCAGATCGACAGGTTCATCACCACGGTCATGGCGAAGACGTGGAAGAACGGCAGCACGCCCAGCATGCGGTCCTGGCCCGGCACCATGCCCTCGAACCAGCAGCCGGCCTGGACCGTGTTGGCATAGAGGTTGGCATGGGTCAGCATCGCGCCCTTCGGCGTGCCGGTGGTGCCGCCGGTGTATTGCAGCACCGCCAGATCGTCCACCGGCGCGATCGGCACCGGGGCGAAGCGGCCGTCATTGCCGACCAGCTCGGCCCAGCGCAGGTATCGCCCGTCGCGCGGCACCTTCGCCACCTCGCGCCGCTTGACGATCGGGAACAGCAGGTTCTTGGGGAACGGCAGGATGCCTGCCATCGGGCAGACCAGGATGCGCTTCAGCGCTGTGCGTCCCAAGAGCGGCGCCAGCTTGGCGTGCAGCTGCGCCAGGTCGAGCGTCACCATCAGTTCGACGCCGCTGTCGTCGATGTTGGTGATCAGCTCGCGCTCGGCGTAGAGCGGGTTGAAGTTGACGACGACGGCGCCGCATTTCAGCAGCGCGAAGTAGCAGATCACGAAATAGGGGCAGTTGGGCAGGAACAGGCCGACCCGGCTGCCCTTGGTCACGCCCGCGGCCTGGAAGCCCTTGGCGGCGCGCGCCACCAGATCGCCGATCTGGCCGTAGGTGAAGGTCTTGTCCATGAAGGTGGCGCAGGGCCGGCCGGCGAACTGCGCGACGGCGTCGTCGAGGATGGCGTAGAGCGGACGCGGTTCGATCGGCCGGTCCCAGGAGATGGCGGGCGGGTAGAGCCTGGCCCAGGCGGGCGGGCGGTCCGAGGCAGCCACGTCCGTCATGTCGGTCTCTCCCCCAAACGATCTTTACCCGGCCGGCGCGCGGCCTTATCCCAGCGATGTAATCGGCGATCGGTTCCGGCCGCAAGGTTGAACGGCAGCCGATAGCGTGGTTTAACGGCCCGCCCGACACCAGCCCACGGATCACCTTGGCCCAGCGCAAGGACAAGAAGCCGCAGCCGCGGCGGTTGAGCGACCGCGAGATCTCGCAGCGGCTGTTGCGCAACTACATCCGGCCGCATTGGCCGAAGGTGGTCATGGCGCTGGTCTGCATGGCGCTGACGGCGGCGACCACCGCGGCCTCGGCCTGGGTGATGAAGCCGGTGATCGACGGCATCTTCACCGAGCGGAACGGCGCCCTGCTGTGGCCGCTGGCCACGGCGGTGATGGTGATCTTCCTGGTCAAGGGCGTCACCGGCTACGCCCAGGGCGTGATCCTGAACAATGTCGGCCGGCTGATCATCGCGGAGCTGCAGGTGCGGATGTTCCGCAACCGGGTGCGGGCCGACCTCGCCAGCTTCCACGACACCAGCTCGGGCCGGATGGTCAGCCACTTCACCAACGACGTGCAGTCGATGTACGGCGCCGTCGCGACCGGCATCACCGGCATCGGCCGCGACCTGCTGTCGTTGATCGCCCTGATCGCGGTGATGTTCTACACCGACATCGAGCTGGCGGCGGCCACCTTCGTGATCTTCCCGCTGACCGTGCTGCCGGTGCTGCAGATCGGCAAGCGCATCCGCAAGATCACCGGCAAGACCTTCACCCAGTACGGCTCACTCAACAACCATCTCGGCCAGGTCTTCCAGGGCATCCGCCACGTCAAGGCCTACAACGCCGAGGAGCGCGAGACCAACCGGGCCGCCAAGATCATCAACGAGGTGTCCCGGCTGCGGCAGAAGGCGATGCGGGTCAGCTCGGCGACCAACCCGATCCTGGAGACCCTGTCCGGCCTGGCCATCGTCATCGTCATCCTCTACGGCGGCAACGAGGTGGTCTCCGGCTCGCGCACCCCCGGGTCGTTCTTCTCCTTCATCGCCGCGCTGCTGATGGCCTATGAGCCGCTGAAGCGGCTGGCCAGCCTGCACAACACCCTGTCCTCCGGCTTCGCCGCCGCCGAGCGGGTGTTCGAGACGATCGACGAGGTGCCGACGATCCGCGACGCGCCCGACGCCATCGCGCTGGAAAGCTGCCGCGGCCGCATCACCCTGACCGACGTCCAGTTCTCCTACAGCCCGAAGATCCCGGCGCTGCGCGGCGTGACCCTGGAGGTGCCGGCCGGCAAGACGGCGGCGCTGGTCGGCCCGTCCGGCGCCGGCAAGTCGACCATCCTGAACCTGATCCCGCGCTTCTACGACGCGACCGGGGGTTCGGTCGCGATCGACGGCCACGACGTGCGCAGCCTGACCCTGGATTCGCTGCGCGGGCAGATGGCGCTGGTGAGCCAGGAGATCACCCTGTTCGACGACACGGTCCGCGCCAACATCGCCTATTCCCGCCCCTCGGCGACGCAGGAGGAGGTCGAGGCCGCGGCCCGCGGCGCCGCGGCGCACGAGTTCATCCTGCGCCTGCCCAAGGGTTACGACACCCTGGTCGGGGAACAGGGGGTGAAGCTGTCCGGCGGCCAGCGCCAGCGCCTGTCGATCGCCCGCGCCATGCTGAAGAACGCGCCGATCCTGCTGCTGGACGAGGCGACCTCGGCGCTCGACACCGAAAGCGAGCGGCAGGTCCAGGCGGCCCTGACCCAGCTGATGGCCGGCCGCACCACGCTGATGATCGCCCACCGCCTGTCGACCGTGCGCAACGCCGACCTGATCTATGTGCTCGACCATGGCCGCGTCGCCGAGATCGGCAGCCATGCCGAGCTGATCGCCGGCGGCGGCCTGTATGCCCGGCTGTGGGCGCTGCAGACCGCCGATGACGAGGAGCTGTCGCCGTGGCCGGTGTGACGGGCCACGGCTCAGGACGTTTGGGGGAAGCACCGATGACCGAGATCGAAAAGCTGCAGCAGCGGCTGCGCGGCATGCGCTGGTTCGCCGTCTGGGCCCTGATCTTCGGCCTCGGCATCGGCCTCTACATCGGCTTCAACCTCGGCGTCAGCACGGCGCGTGACGCTGCGTCCGCACTGGCGCCGAAGTCGGAGTAGCCAGGGTCAGGCTGCGGCCTGCCTCAGGGCGGGATAGTCGGTGTAGCCCTTGGCGGTGCCGCCGTAGAAGGTCTCCTGGTCGGCCGGGTTCAGCGGCGCGCCGTGGCGCAGCCTGTCGACCAGGTCGGGATTGGCGATGAACAGCCTGCCGAAGGCGATCGCGTCGGCCCGGCCGGTCTCCACCGCCTCGATCGCCAGGTCACGGTCATAGCCGTTGTTGGCGATGTAGCTGCCCTTGAACCGCCGGCGCAGCGCCTGGATGTCGGCGCCGGGCGGCAGTTCGCGGGTGCCGCCGGTCTGGCCCTCGACCATGTGGAGGTAGCCGACGCCGAGGCCGCTGAGGCCCTCGATGGCATGGCCGAAGGTCGCCACCGGGTCGCTGTCGGTCATGTCGCCGAAATTGGAGAATGGCGAGAGACGGACGCCGACCCGGCCGGGCCCCCACACCGCCGCCACCGCTTCCGCCACCTCGAACAGCAGCCGCGCCCGGTTGGCGATCGAGCCGCCATAGGCGTCGGTGCGCTGGTTGCTGCCGTCGCGCAGGAACTGGTCGAGCAGGTAGCCGTTGGCGGCGTGGATTTCGACCGCGTCGAAGCCGGCGTCGCGGGCTTGCTTCGCGGCATGGACGAAGTCCCGCACGAGCCGCGGCATCTCATCGGTCTCCAGCACCCGCGGCGCCGAGGACGGGACGAAGCCTTCGCCGTCATAGACCCGCGCCTTCGGCGTGATCGCCGATGGCGCGACCGGCGCGGCACCGTCCGGCTGCAGCACGGTGTGCGAGACCCGGCCGACATGCCACAGCTGCGCCGCGATCCGGCCGCCGGCCTGGTGCACGGCGTCGGTCACCAGCCGCCAGCCGGCGACCTGTTCCGCGCTGTGGATGCCCGGGGTCCAGGCATAGCCCTTGCCCTCCGGCGAGATCTGCGTGCCCTCGCTGATGATCAGCCCTGCCGTGGCGCGCTGGGCATAGTATTCGGCGTTCAGCGCGTGCGGCACGTCGCCCTGGGGCAGCGCCCGGTTGCGCGTCAGCGGCGCCATCACCAGCCGGTTCGGCACTTCCAGGTCGCCGATCCGGGTCGGCGTGAACAGCTTCGGTACGGACATCAATCTCTCCAGGTCGACGCTCTTTTTGAACTGGTCAGTCCATAATTGAGCAAGGGTTAACGCAAAAATCCCCGGCCCGCGCTACCGCATCAGCGGTTCGGCGGCGGCCAGAAGTTCGTCGATCGTGGTGGGCTCGGCGCCTGCCTTGCGCATGACGGACGCGCCGGTGGCCAGCGACAGCAGCGCCCGGGCCTGCGCCGTGACTGCGGCGGCGTCCGCGGCCCCGACATGGCGGGCGAGCAGCCTGGCCAGCACGGCCTCGAGCCGTTCGAGATGCCGGCGCCCCAGGCGTTCGACCTCCGGGTCCTGCCGCGCCAGCTCGACCGTGCAGTTGATCAGGAAACAGCCTTCGCGGCTGCCGCCGACACCGGCGAGCGCGGCCACGGCGGTGCGCAGCGCCCGCCCGGCATCCGGCTCGGCCTCGACCAGTTTTTCCAGGTCGGCCAGCCGCAGATCGCCGTAGCGGCGGATCGCCGCAACCAGGGTGTCACGCTTCGAGCCGAAGCAGCCGTAGAAGCTGCTGCGGCTGAGGCCCATCGCCCGCGTCAGGTCATCCAGCGAGGTCGCTTCGTAGCCCTGGCGCCAGAACACCGCCATCGCCGCGTCGAGGGCGGCGTCGGGGTCGAATTCGCGGGGGCGTCCGAGCGTTTGAGCCATGGCCGGATATATGGACTGGCCGTTCCGGAAGTCAAGCCGACCCGCATCGCGGCACATGCCGCCTGGAACTCCCGGCCCGGCGAAGCGATATGAAGGGGAGGCGGAGGAGCACGGCCATGACGACCAGCAGCGACCCGCGATACCTGTTCGACCCTGCGGCGCTGGAGCGCAACCTCCAGGGCTTCGACGGGGCGGCCCGCCGCGCCATGATCGACGACCTGGTGGAGGAGCTGGGTGAGCGCGCCGCCGCGATCAGCGCCGCGGCCGGTTCCGGCGACCGCGAGGCGGTTGCGCTGGAGGCCTACGCCCTGCGATCCTGCGCCGCGATCTGCGGCGCCCGCACCCTGATCGACCTGGCCGACACCCTGGCCGGCAAGGCGGAAAGCCAGCCCGGCCGGCCGCAGGAGTTGGCCAAGGTGGTCAAGGCCCGCGTTGCCGAAACCCTCAGGGCGCTGGCGATGTGGCGCGGCGGCGAAGAGGAGCTGGAGCGGGAGGAGGAATGCTGACCGGCACCGCCGGGATGGTGTCGTAATCCGCCTCGCCCAGGATCTCGATCCCATCGAGCAGCAGCGCCGCACGCGCCTCGGCCGTCGCCGGGTCGGCCAGCGCATCGCGCAGCGCTCGCTGCAGGGCCGCGACGGTGCCGTCGTCGATCCCCCGCCGCGTGACATAAGGCAGCCCGGGCGCCGGGGCGGTGCTGCCAATCACGCGCAGCCCCGCCAGGGCGGCGGGTCGGTGGCGCTGCAGCAGCGCATGGGTGACGCAGTCGATCGCGGCGATGTCGGCCTCACCAGCCGCCACGGCGGCCAGGCTGGCGACATGAGCGCCGGTGACCACCGCGCCGGCGAAGAACCGGTCCGGCGCTTCCGGCAGCACCGCGGCAAAGCCGACCCAGCCGGACAGGCTGTCCCATTCGTTGACGGCGCAGACGGCGCCGCGGAAATCCGCCAGGGCCCGTTCCGGCCCGCCCGCCCGCGCCACAAGCTGGCTGCGGTAGCGCGGCCCGTCGCAGCCGGGCGCGGCGTAGCATGGCGTCGCCACCAGCCGCAGCCGGTCACGGAAGCGCCTGATATAGGGGTTGCCGCAGGTCTGGCTGAACAGCAGCGCCGGGTCGGTCCACAGATCGGGCAACGCCGGGCCACGGGTCAGCGCCGGCGGCGCCGCGACATGGTCCGCCGAAAGGCGTTCGGCCACCGCCGACCACAGCGCATCGGTGGCCCAGCGCACCTCCGGCAGGTCGTACATCGGCAAGCTGGCTTGGAGCGGACTGGCTTGGAGCAGGCTGGCCGTGCCGGGCACGGAGGTCATCGGGCGCGGCGCTCTTCGTCGAAATCGGGATGGACCGGCGCGTCGACCGGGCGGAACAGGTAGCGCCGGGCGATCTCGCCATAGCCACGATACAACCCGGCGCCGCGCTGCGCCACGGCGGCGGAGTCGTTGGCGGCGGCGAAGCGCGGCAGCTGGTACCAGGCCAGGCCGGGCCGGGCGTGGTGGGCCACATGCAGGTTGTTGTTGAGGAACAGCAGCGAGAAGAACGGCCCGGACGAGACCACCGCGGTGCGCAGGCCTTCCGGCCCGGCCCGGTGCTCGGCGAAGGAGCGCAGCTGCGACAGGGCGGTGCCGGCGTAGCAGGTCGCGACATAGACCATCAGCGGGACGCCGAAGACGCCGGTGACGATGGCGAGGATGGCGGCCGCCCCGGCCAGATGCAGCGCCCAGACGGCGCGGACCTTCCGGTCACGGCGCAGCAGCGGCAGCTCCGCCGCCCACAGCCCGTACCAAGCCAGGGCCGGGCCGACCAGGAAGCGGCCCAGCAGGGTGCGGTTGAAGCGCAGCACCGCCTGCCCCGCTGGGCTGAGCGACGACCAGCGGGCATCGGTGACGTAGTAGCTTTCCGGATCCTCGACCGGCGAGGTCAGATGCGCCTCGCGGTGATGGTGCAGGTGCAGGTCGCGATAGCTGGCATAGGGCAGCCACAGCGACAGGGGCACCCAGCCGATCGCGGCGTTGATCCGGCGCGACCGTGTGGGATGGCCGTGGATGGTCTCGTGCTGCAGCGACCCGTGCCAGGCCAGCAGCACCGCGCCGATGGCGATGAAGGCCGGCCAGGGCAGCCAGGCGTGGAACGAGAGCAGCGCCACCCAGCCGCCATAGGCCGCGGCCGCCACCGCCCAAGTGGGCCATTCGATCCGAGCTCTCTTCACCGTCTCCGCCATTGATCCGTCCTCTTCGGATCAAGACTCTCGCCAAATGCCATGCTGAACAACGCGAGAATGCGCACGAAACAACTCGATTGCTGTATACTCAAACGAACTGTTGATATCTCGCACGAATTGTTTCGGAAACACCGCAATGGCACAGACCCGGCACGAGATGATCGAGACCTTCCGCGGCCGGCTGGAGGAGATCATCGCCGCCTCCGGCCAGAGCCGCAGCGCCTTCGCCGCCGCGGCCGGCATGGACCGGTCGACCCTGTCGCAGATCCTGTCGCCGACCAATGACCGGCTGCCGCGGGCCGAGACCCTGGCGGCGATCGCCGCCGCCCGCCAGGTCAGCATCGACTGGCTGCTGGGGCTGAGCCAGCGCGGCCCCCTGTCGGCCGACATCCTGCCCGAGCGCATGGCAATCGAGCGCGACGCGCAATGGGCCGATGACGAGCGGCTGGTGGCGTGGCACCGCGAGGCGATCGGCTACAAGATCCGCCACGTCCCCACCACCCTGCCCGACCTGCTGAAGAACCGCGACGTGATCCGGCACGAGCTGGAGCACTTCACCGCGACGCGGCCGGAGCAGCGGATCGAGACCGCGGCCGCCCGCCTGGCCTATCAGCGGCGGCCGGAGACCGACATGGAGGTCTGCAACTCGATCCAGGCGATCGAGGGCTTCGCCCGCGGCGAGGGCATCTGGCACGACCTCGACGATTCGATCCGGGCCCGCCAGCTCGACCACATGATCGCCCTGGTGGAGGAGCTGTACCCGACCTTCCGCTGGTTCTTCTACGACGGGCGGCAGCATTATTCCGTGCCGCTGACCGTGTTCGGGCCGCTGCGGGCGGTGATCTATCTCGGCGGCATGTACTTTCTGTTCAATTCGACCGAGCACATCCGCGCGCTGTCGGAGCATTTCGACAGCCTGATCCGCGGCGCCAGCGTGCAGCCGCCGGACGTGCCGAAGATGCTGCGCCGGCTGCGGGCGCGGCTGGGCTAGGATCGCCGCCTCAGGCGCATCCGCCGTCCGGGCCTCCGATCGGGAAATCCGGCTCCGGCCCCTGTTCGCCGCCCTCGAGCCAGGCGACCTTGGCGCGGAGATAGCCGGTCACGGCCTCCAGCGCCGCCGCCTTCCGCTCCAGCCGGGCGAGCTGCGCGCTCATGAGCTCGATGCTGCGCTCGCGGGTGATGCCGCCGTCGCGATACTCCTCGCCGATCGCGGCGATCTCCTTCAGCGACATGCCGAGCGACTGCGCCAGGCGGATGATCCGTGCGGTGCGCACATGTTCGGCGGTGAAGACCTGGTAGGGGTTGCGGCCGCCCTTGCCATTGGTCTCGGGCGCCAGCAGCCCGCGGCGGACGTAGAACCGCACCGTGTCCGTGCTCAGGCCCGCCGCCCGCGCGAACTCCGAGATCAGCATGCCGAACGCCCCTTGACCATGGACCTAGGTCCACACTTATAGAGACAGCTCCCTCGGATGGTGAGCAGGAAGACATGGACCGGACGGCATTGGTGACGGGCGCTTCGGCCGGGATCGGCGAGGCGACCGTGAAGCGGCTTCTGGCGGATGGCTACACCGTCTACGCCGCGGCGCGGCGGACCGACCGCCTGCTGTCGCTGGCCGCCGCCGGCGCCCGGCCGGTCGCGCTGGACCTGACCGACGACGCCTCGCTGGTCGCGGCGGTGGAGCGGATCGGGATCGAGACCGGCCGCCTCGACGTGCTGGTCAACAACGCCGGCTACGGCAGCTACGGCGCGCTGGAGGATGTGCCGGTCGAGGAGGCCCGCCGCCAGTTCGAGGTCAACCTGTTCGGCGCCGCCCGGCTGTGCCAGCTGGCCCTGCCGATGATGCGGGCGCAGAAGCGCGGCAGGATCGTCAATGTCAGCTCGATCGGCGGCAAGGGCGGCGAGCCGTTCGGCGCCTGGTACCACGCCACCAAATTCGCGCTGGAGGGGCTGAGCGACAGCCTGCGGATGGAGCTGATCCCCTTCGGCGTCGACGTCATCGTCATCGAGCCCGGCGCGATCCGGACCGAATGGGGCGGCATCGCCCATGAGAGCATGCTGCGCATGTCCGGCGACACCGCCTACGGCCCCTACGCCCGCCGTCACGCCAAGATGTTCGAGGCGGCGGCGGCGTCGAAGATGCCCTCGCCGCCCGAGGTGGTGGCCGACATCATCGGCCGCGCGGTGGCGGCCCGGCGGCCGCGCACGCGCTATGCCGCCGGCGGCGGCGCCCGGATGATCCTGTTCCTGCAGCGCTTCCTGACCGACCGGATGCAGGACCGGCTGATGTGGCGCATCTCGCAGGCGAACCGGTAACGCGGCGGTCGCCTCTACAGCAGCCGCGCCGAACGCTCAACACTGCCATGTCCGACTTTTGTGCACCGCAACAGGATGGGATGTTCTATATTTGATCCTTATCATCCATCCTGTTTTCCGAGAGGCGTCGCCATGGCCACAGGCGAACCCGGTCGCGCGCATCCCGCCGCTCCGACGATCACCCGGGCGCTGACGGTCCTGCTGGCGGTCGCCTGCGGTGCCATCGCCGCCAACCTGTACTACGCCCAGCCGCTGATCGCGCTGATCGCGCCGTCGGTCGGCCTGGGCACCGTGGCCGCCAGCCTGGTCGTCACCCTGACCCAGATCGGCTACGGCGTCGGGCTGATCCTGCTGGTGCCCCTGGCCGACATGATCGAGAACCGCCGGCTGGTGATCGTGACCCTGTCCGGCACCGTGGTCGCGCTGGCGATCGCCGCCGTCGCCCCCGGCGCCGGCCTGTTCCTGTTCGCCGCCCTGCTGATCGGCATCAGCTCGGTCGCCGCCCAGATCCTGATCCCGATGGCGGCGCACATGTCGCCCGACGCCATCCGCGGCCGGGTGGTCGGCAACGTCATGAGCGGCCTGTTGATCGGCATCCTGCTGGCCCGGCCGATCGCCGGCGTGGTCGCCGACGTGGCGGGCTGGCGCGCCATATTCTTCCTGTCCGCCCTGATGATGGTCGGGCTGCTGCTGGTGCTGGCCTGGCGCCTGCCAAAGTGGCAGCCGGCGCCGGGGCCGCGCTACGGCCAGGTGCTGCGCTCGCTCGGCACCCTGTTCCGGCGCAACCCGCTGCTGCGGCGACGGTCGGCCTACCAGGCGGCGATGTTCGCCGCCTTCAGCCTGTTCTGGACCGCCGTGCCGCTGGAGCTGGCGGGCCCGCGCTTCGGCTATAGCCAGTCCGGCATCGCCCTGTTCGCGCTGGTCGGCGCGGCCGGCGCCCTTGCCGCCCCCCTGGCCGGGCGCGTCGCCGACCGCGGCTGGACCCGGCCGGCCACCGGCGGCGCCCTGGCCTCGGTCGCGCTCGCCTTCGCCATGGCCTGGGCCGGCGGCGCCGCCGGGTCGGTGGTGGTGCTGGCCGCCGCCGGAATCCTGCTGGATTTCGGGGTGCAGGCCAACATGGTGCTGGGGCAGCGCACGATCTACGCCCTGGCGCCGGAGGCGCGGGGCCGTCTGAACGGCATCTATGTCGCCAGCGCCTTCGCCGGCGGCGCCGTCGGGTCGGCCATCGCCAGCGGCACCTTCGGCCAGGGCGGCTGGAGCCTGGTCACCCTGGTCGGCCTGGTCTTCCCAGTCGCGGCGCTGCTGTTCTACAGCACCGAGCTGCTGCGCCGCCGGGCAGCGCCGCGCTGCGCTTGACGGGAACGCCGAGGGCGAGGACGAAGGCAGGGAGCCGGGCCCGGTCTCAGTCGTGGCCCTCGGCTTCCCAGTTCAGCCGCTTGCGGTAGATCGTCGAGGCGCTGATACCGAGCAGGGCCGCGGCCCGCGGCACATGCCCGTCGCAGGCCGTGATCGCCGCCTCGATGGTTTCCTTCTCGACCATCCACAGCGGCCGCACCGGGGACGTCGCGCCGCTCGGCATGAGCGGCGGCAACTCGATCGGCCGGCTGGGCTGCGCCGCCGGGATCAGCGACCGCACCGGCGACGGCAGCATGGCCCGCGACACCCGGCCGCCATCGTGCAGCACGACGATGTTGCGGACCACGTTCTGCAGCTGGCGGACATTGCCCGGCCAGGCGTAGCGCTGCAGGTCCTCGGCCACCTCGATGTCGAAATCGCCGAAGGTCTTGCCCTCCTCCGCCGCATAGTCGTGCAGGAACTGCCGCGCGATCAGCAGCACGTCGTCCTCGCGCTCGCGCAGCGGCGGCAGGGTCACCGGGATGACCAGCAGGCGGTAGTAGAGATCCTCGCGGAAGCGGCCCCGCCGCACCTCCTCGGCCGGGTCGCGGTTGGTGGCGCAGACGATGCGCAGGTCGACCTTGCGGTCGCGGCTGCCGCCCACCGCCGTGACCTGCCCGGTCTGCAGGAAGCGCAGCAGCTTGGTCTGCAGCTCCGGCGGCAGCTCGCAGATCTCGTCCAGGAACAGGGTGCCGCCATCGGCCCGCACCGCGGCGCCCTCGCGGTCGGCCACCGCGCCGGTGAAGGCGCCCTTCACATGGCCGAAGATCTCGGATTCCATCAGGTCGCGCGGGATGGCGCCGCAGTTCAGGGCGATGAAGGGCTGGTCGCGGCGCGGGCTGCGGCGGTGGATCGCCTCGGCGCACAGCTCCTTGCCGGTGCCGCTCTCGCCGGTGATGAACACCGTGGCCTTGGAGGCCGCCGCCGAATCGATGATGCGGTAGACCGCCTGCATCGTCGGCGACCGGCCGATGAAGCCATAGTAGCGGTCGCGGCCGAGATCCTCGCGCCAGGCATCGACCTCGCGCTGCAGCCGCATCCGCTCCAGCGTGTTGCGCACGGTGACGGTCAGCCGGTCGCCGGGGAACGGCTTGACCAGGAAGTCGAAGGCGCCGAGCCGCATGGCATCGACCGCGGTGTTGACCGAGCCATGCGCGGTGATGACGATCGGCGCCACCGGGATCTGCTGGTCGCGGATGTGCTGCAGGATGTCCATGCCGTTCATGTCGGGCAGGTTGAGGTCGAGCAGCACGGTCGCATAGCGCCCTTGTGCCAGCGCCGCGAGCGCTTCGGCCCCGGTCTCGGCATGATCCACCGCGATGCCGACCTTCGACAGGGTCTCGATATAGAGCCGGGCCAGGGCCGGCATGTCCTCGACCAGGAGGACGGCCGCACGGTCGATCGTGGGCGTTTCGGCAATCGGAGCCATGGCTATATCGTGGCCCATGGGGGCATCCATCTTCAATACTATCCGCAAGAACAATTCAGTTTAACAGCAACGACGTTCCAAGCGTGCATCCATCGCGACGATGCCCCGAGACAGAAAGAATACCATGATAGGACCGAAAACGATTCTGATCGATGGAATTTGGAACCCGGCCGCGGATGGGCGGGTGATTCCGGTGATCGATCCGTCGACCGGGGCGGAGATCGACAGCCTGGCCCGCGGCGGCGCGGTCGAGATCGACGCCGCCGTGCGGGCCGCGCGGCGCACCTTCGACGAGGGCCCCTGGGGCCGGATGCCGGCGGTCGAGCGCGGCCGGATCCTGGCCCGGCTGGGCCGCGCCATCGAGGCCGATTTCGAGACGTTGTGGCGCCTGGAGGCCGCGGATGCCGGCAAGCCGGTGAAGCAGGCCAAGGCCGACATCACCGCCTGCGCCCGCTATTTCGAGTTCTATGGCGGCGCCTGCGACAAGCACCATGGCACCACCATCCCCTATCTCGACGGCTACACCGTGCTGACGGTGAAGGAGCCCTACGGCGTCACCGGCCACGTCATCCCGTGGAACTATCCGGCGCAGATCTTCGGCCGCACCATCGGCGGCGCCCTGGCCGCCGGCAATGCCTGTGTGCTGAAGCCGGCCGAGGATGCCTGCCTGACCCCGCTGCGCATCGCCCAGCTGGCGCTGGAGGCCGGGCTGCCGCCGGGCGTGCTGAACATCGTCACCGGGCTGGGGGCCGAGGCCGGGGCCGCGCTGGCGTCGCATCCCGGCATCGACCACATCAGCTTCACCGGCTCGCCCGCCACCGGCGCGGCGATCCAGGCCGCCGCGGCCGCGTTCAACCGGCCGGTGACGATGGAGCTGGGGGGCAAGTCGCCGCAGCTGGTGTTCGACGATGCCGATGCCGAGGCCGCCCTGCCCTTCGTCACCGCGGCGATCGTGCAGAATGCCGGCCAGACCTGTTCGGCCGGCAGCCGCCTGCTGCTGCAGGATGGCATCGCCGATGACTTCCTCGACGCACTGGCCGGCCGCTTCCGGGCCCTGGAGACCGGCCCGTGGGACCGCGACCCGGATTGCGGCCCGCTGATCAGCGCCCGCCAGCGCGACCGGGTCCGCACCCATCTCGACCGCGCCCGGGCCGACGGGCTGCCGGTGCTGGCCGAGGGGCGGCTGAGCCCGAACGCCCCTTCCGGCGGCTTCTACCAGGTGCCGACGCTGGTCGGCGACGTGCCATCGAACCATCCGCTGGCGCAGGAGGAGGTGTTCGGCCCGGTCATGGCGGTGCTGCGCTTCCGCGACGAGGAGGAGGCGATCCGCCTGGCCAACGGCACCGAATTCGGCCTGGTCGCCGGGGTCTGGACCCGCGACGGCGCCCGCCAGATGCGCTGCGCCCGCCGCGTCCGCGCCGGCCAGGTCTTCGTCAACAACTACGGCGCCGGCGGCGGGGTGGAGCTGCCCTTCGGCGGCATGAAGCGCTCCGGCTTCGGCCGCGAGAAGGCGATGGAAGGGCTGGACCATTTCAGCGTGACCAAGACCATCGCGGTCCGGCACGGGTAAGCCGGGGCTACTCCCCCGGCTCGGTGATCGCCGGGCCGGGCTGGCGCCGCCGTGGCGCCAGCGCCTTGGCCAGCCGGCGGAAGCCCTCGATCTGGTGCCTGATGTAGCCGAGCCCGGCCCAGCGGGCGTCGGCGGCGCGGATGCCGGTGGGCGGGAAGTCCGGGTCCACCCGGCGGGTGCCGAACAGCACGTCCCAGACCGGCAGAATCACCGCGAAGTTGCAGCCATGGGCGCGGGCCGAGGCGGCACCGTCGGCATGGTCCAGCGCGTGGTGCACCCGGTGGAAATGTGGGCTGACCAGCAGCCAGGAGCCGAACCGGCCGAAGCCGAGCCGGACATTGGCGTGCGACAGGCTTTCGACCAGCCGCAGCACGATGACGATGATCGGGAACTGCGCCGGCTCGACCCCGATCAGCAGGGCGATGGCGCCGAGCCACACCGCCTGCAGCACGTCGTCGAGGATGTGGTTGCGGTCGTCGCTCCACAGCGTCATCTGGCGCTGGTCGTGATGCAGGCTGTGCAGCGCCCACCACCAGCGCAGCCGGTGCTGCAGCCGGTGCCGCCAGTATTCCGCGAAATCCAGGATCACCAGGTAGATCGCCAGGGTCAGCAGCGGCCAGTCGGCCAGCGCCGGGACGTACTGGTCGATCGCCTCGGGCAGGATGCCGCGGAACATCAGCGCCCGGTCGATGGCGTAGCCGGCCGGCGTCAGGAGGACGAAGACGATCAGCGGCACCAGGCCGAGGCGGTGGACCAGGGTGTAGGTGACGTCGGTGCGGATCGCCTTGCGGTCGGCCCGCGGCTCGACCGGCCGCCACAGCTCCAGCGGGCGGCAGATGACATAGGCGGCGATCACGGCGACGCCGCCGAACATCGCCACCCACATCCAGTCGAACACGTCCTCGGCATAGTCCATCAGGCCGAGGGCGTAGAGCAGCGGCTCGATCGCCGTTTCGAAGATCCAGCCCTGCAGCAGTCCGAGCTGGTGCAGCAGATCGTCGATCATCGCCCCGGTCCCTGCCCTGTGCCCCCGCGCCTACGGCACATCATGCGCCGGCGCCGGCGGCGCGTCATTCTCTGCCGCCTGCGGCGGCTCGTCATGGATGTAGATCCCGTGCGGCGAGCGCCCGACCGGAATGGTGCCCTTCAGCGACCCCGACGCCAGGTCGATGACATCGACCTGGGACCGCCAGCGGCCGGTGGCCCACAGCTCGGTGCCGCCCGCCGAGAACGCCATATCGTCGGGCCCACCCGGCGCGGTCAGGGTGCGGGTGACGGCGAGCGTCGCGGGGTCGAGCACCGAGATGGTGTTGGCGACGCGGTTGCTGACGTACAGCGCCTTGCCGTCCGGCGCCGCCAGGAAGTTGTGCGCGCCCCTGCCGGTCTCGATGGTGCGGATGACATGGCCGTCGGCCGGGTCGATCTCGGCGACATGGTTCGACCCCATGATCCCGACCACCAGGGTCCCCGCCGGGGTCATCCAGATCCCGGCGGGCTGCGGCCCGACCGGCTGGGTCCAGGCCACGGCGCCGGTGGCGAGGTCGATGGCGGCGACGCTGTCGGTCGCCTGCAGGGTGATGAAGACCCGGCTGCTGTCGGGCAGGAAGGCGATGTGGCTGGGCATCCGCGGCAGTGACAGCCGGTGCGCCAGGGTGAAATCGGCGGCGTTGTAGATGTCCACCCGGTCGAGCCGGTCGGAGGTGGTGACGAACCATTTGGCGTCGGGGCTGAAGCCGACCTGGTAGGGGTCGCTGATTTTCGGCAGGCGACGGCGGATCGCGCCGGTCGCCGGGTCGACGAACACCAGCTCGTTGCCGCCGGCATTGGCGACGATCAGGTCCTGCCCGTCCGGCGTCAGCATCAGATGATGCGGCGCCCGGCCGATCGGTCCGCGCGACAGCTCCTTGAGGTCGGTGCCGCTGATCACGCTCATGGTGTCGTCGTCGGAGTTCAGCACGATCACGGTGTTGGCCATCGCCGACACCGGCACTGCGACCGCAATCATCAAAGCCCAAAGGCGCAGCACGACATTCCTCCAGCACGACAGGCGCCGCCAAGCGCGGCGGCGACCTGTCCTGGATGTAGGCCACCGCGCGGCCGGACGCGATGCCGAAAAGCATTACAAAAAGGCAATGCGGCGAGTCGGAACCTTGGATTCCGGCGGTGGAAGATCCGCGCCCGGGTCATACCTCCTCGGCGGACATTCGCCTGCTGCCCCGGCGGCCCTGCCCCTATAGTCCGGCCATTCGATCCCCCGGGCAGCCCCGGGACCGGCGTCGCAGGCCAGGATTTCGGGCCATCGCCCCCGCGGCGCGACCACCACACGATCCGAAACAAGCGAGAAGGGACTGGCATGCGGCTCGAAGGCAAGGTGGCCATCGTCACCGGCGCGGCGTCGGGGTTCGGCAAGGGCATCGCCGAGCGCTTCGTGCGGGAAGGCGCCAGCGTGCTGATCGCCGACCTGTCGGCCGAGGCCGGTGAGGCGGTGGCCGCGGCGCTGAACGCGGAACGGCCGGACGCCGCCCGCTTCGTCCGCACCGACGTGTCCCGCGACGCCGACACCGCCGTCGCCATCGCCACCGCGATCGAGGCCTTCGGCGGCCTGGACATCGTGGTCAACAACGCCGGCTACACCCATCGCAACAAACCGATGGCCGAGGTCACCGAGGACGAGTTCGACCGCATCTTCGCCGTCAACGTGAAGTCGATCTTCCTGTCGGTCCGCCACGCCGCGCCGCATCTGGCGGCCAAGGGCGGGTCGATCCTCAACATCGCCTCCACGGCCGGGCTGCGGCCGCGGCCGGGCCTGACCTGGTACAACTCCTCCAAGGGCGCCGTGATCACCGCCACCAAGTCGATGGCGGTCGAGCTGGCGCCGAAGCAGATCCGGGTCAACTGCCTGTGCCCGGTGCTGGGCCAGACCGGCATGACCTCGACCTTCCTGGGCGAGGACACGCCGGAGCGTCGGGCCCAGTTCCTGGCGACCATCCCGCTGGGCCGCATGAGCACGCCCGAGGACATCGCCAATGCGGCGCTGTACCTGTCCTCCGACGAAGCCTCGATGATCACCGGCGTGGCGCTGGAAGTCGACGGCGGCCGCTGCATCTGAGGATCCGGCACAGCGCGGGCTTGCTTGCCGGACGGGATCACCGCACCCTCCGCACCACGGATCGCAGCAAGGGGGCGATGAACATGCCAGCAATGGCCGGGTTGCCGGCGGCGCGCCATCCGACTAGGAAGGCGCGATGACGACCCTCGCTTCCGACTCGCGCGACGGCCAATCGCTCGCCCCCAAGCTGCTCGGCGTCATCGGCGTCGTCTATGGCGACATCGGCACCAGCCCGCTCTACACCATCCGCGAATGCTTCACCCATCCGGGCGCCCCAGGCGTCACGGAGGGTGCGGTGCTGGGCGTGCTGTCGCTGATCTTCTGGGCGCTGACGCTGATCATCACGATCAAGTACATCTCCTTCGTGATGCGCGCCGACAACCGCGGCGAGGGCGGCGTGCTGGCCCTGACCGCGCTGGCCTTCCGCTCGCGCAAGGGCGCCAAGCGCGGCCAGCTGATCGTCATGCTGGGCATCATCGGCGCGGCGCTGTTCTACGGCGACGGCGTGATCACCCCGGCGATCTCGGTGCTCAGCGCGGTCGAGGGGCTGAAGATCGCGACACCGGTGTTCGACCCCTACATCATCCCGTTGACCCTGGTGATCCTGACCCTGCTGTTCATGGTCCAGGCGCATGGCACCGCCAAGGTCGGCCGGGCCTTCGGTCCGATCATGTGCATCTGGTTCCTGACCATCGGCGTGCTCGGCGCGGCGCAGATCGTGAACCGGCCCGACGTCATCGCCGCGATCTGGCCGAACCATGCGGTGGAGCTGTTCTTCACCCATCCCTGGGCGGCGGTGGTGGTGCTGGGGTCGGTGGTGCTGGCGGTGACCGGCGGCGAGGCGCTGTACGCCGACATGGGGCATTTCGGCCGCGGCCCGATCCGCGTCGCCTGGCTCGGTTTCGTCTGGCCGGCCCTGCTGCTGAACTATTTCGGCCAGGGGGCGCTGCTGCTGGAGAATCCGGGCGCGATCGAATCACCCTTCTACCTGATGGCCCCGTCCTGGGGCCTGTATCCGATGGTGATCCTGTCGACCATCGCCACCGTGATCGCGGCCCAGGCCGTGATCTCCGGCGCCTTCTCGATCAGCCAGCAGGCGGCGCAGCTGGGCTACATGCCGCGGCTGGAGGTGCGCCACACCTCGGCCGAGGAGAAGGGCCAGATCTACATCTCGCGGGTCAACTGGTCGCTGTACCTCGCGGTGGTGGTGCTGGTGGTCGGCTTCGGCTCCTCCAGCGCCCTGGCCGGGGCCTATGGCATCGCCGTGACCGGCACCATGGCGGTGACCAGCGTGCTGGCCTATCTGGTGGCCCGTCACCGCTGGGGCTGGAGCCGCTGGACCGCGCTGCCGCTGTTCGCCCTGTTCCTGTTCATCGACGTGGTGCTGTTCGGCGCCAACACCATCAAGCTGTTCCATGGCGGCTGGTTCCCGCTGGTGCTGGCGGTGTGGCTGACGACGATGATGTGGGTGTGGCGCAAGGGCCGCGAGATCCTGTTCCGCCGCCGCTACCGCGACGCCATCCCGCTGTCGACCTTCGTCGAGGGCAAGATGTACAAGCGGGCGCACCGGGTGCCCGGCACCGGCATCTTCATGACCGGCAATGTCGGCGTGGTGCCCTTCGCCCTGCTGCACAACCTGAAGCACAACAAGATCATCCACGAGCGGGTGGTGCTGCTGAAGGTCGAGACCACCGACGAGCCGCGGGTGGACGACGAGCAGCGCATCGAGATCAAGGACCTGGGCGACGGCTTCTACACCATCATCGTGCGCTACGGCTTCCAGCAGCAGCCCGACGTGCCCCGGGCGCTCGCCGCCTGCGCCGGCAAGGGCCTGGGCTTCAACATGGCCGACACCTCGTTCTTCATGAGCCGGGAATACTTCGTGCCGTCGTCGCGGCCGGAGCTGCCGCCGTGGCAGGAATGGCTGTTCATCCTGATGTCGAACAACGCCCTGAGCGCCACCGAGTTCTTCCGCATCCCGGCCAACCGGGCGGTGGAGCTGGGCTCGCATCTCGAGATCTGAGAGCCCGTCCGGGAGGGCCCTGCCGCAAACCGGCCGGGGTGCGGCGCGGCCTCGATTGACACCCGCCCGCGGCCCCGCTTTAGTCCCCCGGCGCCCAGTTGACGCCTGCCCAATCGACGCCTGACGGGAGTGACGGGATGAAGAAGGTCTATCCGGATGCGACGGCGGCGCTGGCCGGCGTGCTCCGCGACGGGATGATGATCATGGCCGGCGGCTTCGGCCTGTCGGGCATTCCGGAGAAGCTGATCGACGCGATCGCCGACAGCGGCGTCACCGGGCTGACCGTGATCTCCAACAATTGCGGCATCGACGGCGCCGGCCTGGGCAAGCTGCTCGAGCGCGGCCAGATCAAGAAGATGATCTCGTCCTATGTCGGCGAAAACAAGCTGTTCGCCCAGCAGTACCTGTCCGGCGCGCTGGAGCTGGAGTTCAACCCGCAGGGCACGCTGGCCGAGCGCATCCGCGCCGGCGGCGCCGGCATCCCCGCCTTCTTCACCAAGACCGGCGTCGGCACCATCGTTGCCGAGGGCAAGGAGGTGCGCGAGTTCGACGGCGCCCAGTATGTGATGGAGCGCGGGCTGTTCGCCGACCTGGCCATCGTCAAGGCCTGGAAGGGCGACACCGAGGGCAACCTGATCTACCGGAAGACGGCGCGGAACTTCAACCCGATGATGGCCACCGCAGCCAAGGTGACGGTCGCCGAGGTCGAGGAGCTGGTCGATGTCGGCGGGCTGGACCCGAACCAGATCCACACCCCCGGCATCTATGTGAAGCGCATTCTCGAGGGCAAGAACTACGAGAAGCGCATCGAGCAGCGGACCACCCGGCCGCGCGCCGCCTGAACCCAGGGAGAGCATCATGGCCTGGACCCGTGAGCAGATGGCCGCCCGCGCCGCCCGCGAGCTGGAGGACGGCTTCTACGTCAACCTCGGCATCGGCATCCCGACGCTGGTGGCGAACTACATCCCCGACGGCATCACCGTGGCGCTGCAGAGCGAGAACGGCATGCTGGGCATGGGCCCCTTCCCCTATGAGGGCGAGGAGGACGCGGACCTGATCAACGCCGGCAAGCAGACGATCACCGAGCTGCCGCAGTCGAGCTATTTCAGCTCGGCCGACAGCTTCGCCATGATCCGCGGCGGGCACATCGACCTGTCGATCCTCGGCGCCATGCAGGTGTCGAAGGAGGGCGACCTCGCCAACTGGATGATCCCCGGCAAGATGGTGAAGGGGATGGGCGGGGCGATGGACCTGGTCGCCGGCGTCAAGCGCGTCGTCGTGATCATGGAGCACAACGCCAAGGACGGCACGCCGAAGCTGCTGAACGCCTGCGACCTGCCGCTGACCGGCAAGGCCGTGGTCGACCTCGTCATCACCGAGCTCGGCGTGTTCGAGATCGGGCCGCAGGGCCTGACCCTGACCGAGGTCGCCGACGGCGTCACCGTCGACGAGATCCGGGCCAAGACCGAAGCTCCCTTCGCCACCCGGCTCTGATCTCTTCCGCCGGCGCCCCGGGCGCCGGCCGCTGGAGCCTGCGATGGACGAGACGGGTGCGGGGCCGCTGGCCGGCCACGACCGCTACGACTACAGCGCGATCGTCCACCGGCCCGGCTATGCCTGGCCGAACGGCACCCGTCTCGCCGTCTATCTCGGCCTCAACCTCGAGCATTTCGCCTTCGGCGAGGGCCTGGGCGCCGAGCTGGCGCCCGCCGGGCCGCAGCCCGACGTGCTGAACTACGCCTGGCGCGACTACGGCAACCGGGTCGGCGCCTGGCGGCTGCTGGAGCTGTTCGACCGCCTGGCCCTGCCCTGCTCGCTGATCGTCAACGCCGCGGTCTACGACCATTGCCCGGAGCTGCCGGCCGCCTTCCAGGCCCGCGGCGACGAGATCGTCGGCCATGGCCATAGCAATGCCGAGCGCCAGGGCGCCCTGGCCGAGCCCGAGGAGGCGGCACTGATCCGCCGCGCCACCGACGCCATCGCCCGCCATGCCGGGGCGCCGCCGCAGGGCTGGCTGGGGCCGTGGATCTCGCAGAGCCACCGGACGCCGGACCTGCTGCAGGAGGCCGGCTATTCCTATCTGCTGGACTGGTGCCATGACGACCAGCCGGTGTGGATGCGCACCCGGGTGGGGCGCATCCTGTCGGTGCCCTATCCGCAGGAGCTGAACGACATTCCGGCGATCGTGGCGCGCAAGATGAACGCCGACGCCTTCGCCGACATGGTGATCGGCAATTTCGACGAGATGCTGGAGCAGCAGGCGCGGGGCCAAGCCCTGGTGATGGGGGTGGCGCTGCATCCCTACATCGTCGGCCAGCCCTATCGGCTGCGCCAGCTGCGCCGCGCCCTGGCCCACATCGCCGCCCGGCGCGGCGACATCTGGATCACCACCGCCGGCGCCATCGCCGCCCATGCCGCCGCGCTGCCGGCGGGGACAGTGCCGGGCGATGTTCCGGCAGGCACGGCCACCAATCCGGCTGACTAGGTCGGACATAATGCGCTAGGGTCTCGGCCGCAGACGGGCGAAAGCGCCCCAGGATCGACACGGGAGAAGACGCAGATGGCATCGGAAACCAAGGTGGCCCTGATCACGGGCGCCGGATCGGGCGTCGGCCGGTCGGTGGCGCTGGCCTTCCTGAAGGATGGCTACACCGTCGTGCTGGCCGGCCGGCGGCAGGACGCGCTGGCCGGGACCATCCAGCAGTCGGGCGCGCCCGCGGACCGGACCCTGGCGGTGCCGACCGACGTCACCGACCCGAAGAGCGTCCGGGCGCTGTTCGACGCCACCAAGGCGAAGTTCGGGCGGCTGGACGTGCTGTTCAACAATGCCGGCGTCAATGCCCCCGGCGTGCCGTTGGAGGAGCTGACCTTCGAGCAGTGGACGGCGGTGGTCGACACCAACCTGACCGGGCCGTTCCTGTGCACCCAGGAAGCCTTCCGGATCATGAAGGACCAGGACCCGCGCGGCGGCCGCATCATCAACAACGGCTCGATCTCGGCCCATGTGCCGCGGCCGAACTCCGCCCCCTACACCTCGACCAAGCACGCCATCACCGGGCTGACCCGGTCGACCTCGCTGGACGGGCGGAAATACGGCATCGCCTGCGGCCAGGTCGATATCGGCAACGCAGCCACCGAGATGGCGTCGCGGATGGCCAAGGGCGTGCCCCAGGCCGATGGGTCGATCAAGCCCGAGCCGCTGATGGACGCGACCCATGTCGCCAGCACGGTGCTGGCCATGGCCAACCTGCCGCTGGACGCCAACATCCAGTTCGTGACCGTGATGGCCACCAACATGCCCTTCATCGGCCGCGGCTAAACCGGGGCGGCCGGGCGGTTCAAGCCGCCCCGGCCTCCCGGATATAGGGCGTGGTTGTGGTCAGCGCCCGGAAGCCGAGCCGTTCCAGGATCGGGCGGCTCTCGGACGAGGCGTCGACGGTGAGGAAGCGGAAGCCCCGCGCCTTGGCTTCGGCGGCGCGGCGGGCGACCAAAGCGCGGTAGATGCCGCGGCCGCGCCAATGCGGCCGGGTGGCGCCGCCCCACAGATCGGCAAAGCCGGTGCCGGGGTGGAAGCGCACCCAACCGGCCGAGACGCAATGACCATCGGCCATGGCGAGGTAGACCGACAGCCGGTCCGGCGCCGCCGCGATCTCCGCCCCCAGCACCTCCGACCGCCAGTCCTCGTCGGCGCCGTAGACCGCGGCCATCAGGTCGTCGATGGCGCCGAAGCGGACCGGGTCGACCACCCGCTCGATGGTGGCGCCCTGCGGCTCGACCGGCGGCGGCAATGCGCCGTCGAGGTCCAGGGCCACCACCGTCTCCAGCCCTTCCGGCACGAAGCCGGCGGCCTCGAGCCGACGGCCGAGATCGGCCGGCGCGTCGTGGCCGTACAGCTTCCACTCCAGCGCCCGGCCCTGGCCGGCGAAGAACGCGGCCTCACGCGCGATCACCGCGTCGGCGGAGGCGGCGTCGAGCCCGCTCCACAGGATGCAGTTGTCATATGCCCCCGTGTCCGGGCCGACGGAGCGCGTCACCTCGGCCAGTTGCTCGACCCGATAGGCCGGGTCGGGCGGGACCGGGGCGCGCCGCATCTCGGCGTCGAAGCGTCTCAGGATCTCGGCCTGGTCCATCTCGTCCTCGCTCGCTGCCGCCCGCGTCGATCCGTCAGGCTTGCCCCAGGCGCCCCTTATGGCTGATTTTGGCCCGGGGCGCGACCGCGCGCCCTGTCATGTTTGAGAATCGGCACGACCGCGGCCCTGTGGTGACGGAGATATCGTGAACGCGACCCTGTTTCTGGCCTGCGGCCTCGCCGGCTTCGCCTACGGCATCTCGCCGGGGCCGGCCGTGCTCGCCCTGTTCGGCATCTCCGCCGGCCAGGGACGGAAGGCCGGCGCCGTGTTCCTGAGCGGCCACCTGGTCGGCGACGCGCTGTGGTCGTCGCTGGCGCTGGTCGCGATCATCGGCGCCCAGGCGGTCGGGCCGGCGGTGTTCGACGCGCTCGGGCTGATCTGCGGCGCCTATCTGCTGTGGCTCGGCTGGGCCGCGGTCACGGTGCGCCGCCGCGCCGATGGCGGGGTCGACACCGTGGTGCGCCGGCCACTGCTGCGCGGCCTGGTGTTCGGCGTCACCAACCCGAAGGGCTATCCGGTGGCGGTCGCGACCTTCACCGCGCTGCTGACCAGCTACGCCGCCAGCCTGTCCTGGTCGTCCTTCCCGGCGCTGGTCTTCGCCGCCTGCCTGGGCGCCGTCTGCGCCTACGCCATCCTGGTCGCCGTCACCGGTGCTGCGGCCGTGCGCGGCTTCTACCGCCGGCACGAGATCTGGTTCGTCCGCGCCTCGGGCCTGGTGTTCATCGGCTTCGCCCTGCACGCCCTGGTCCAGTCCGTCTCCGGCTTCGCCGTCCGGCGCAGCTGAGCCGCGACTTTCTTCCCCTTTCCGTGAGTCACCTGCCCCCTATGCCTTCGATCCTGACCATCGCCTTCGACGCCGACGACACCCTGTGGCACAGCGAATCGATCTTCGAGGAGACGCATGGCCGCCTGCGCGCCCTGCTCGCCCCCTGGGTCGAGGCCGAGGCGCTGGACCGCACCCTGCTCGACACCGAAGGCCGCAACCTCAAGACCTTCGGCTACGGGGTGAAGGGCTTCACCCTGTCGATGATCGAGACCGCGATCGACCTGACGCAGGGGCGCATCCCCGCGGCGGACATCCGCACCATCCTCGACCTCGGCAAGGCGATGATGGACCACCCGGTCGAGCTGCTGGACGGTGTGGTCGAGACCCTGGATGCGCTGGCGCCGGAGGCCGAGGCCGGGCGCATCCGGCTGATGGTGGTCACCAAGGGCGACCTGTTCCATCAGGAGAGCAAGGTGGCCAGATCCGGCCTCGCCGAGCGCTTCGAGCGGATTGAGATCGTGGCCGAGAAGGACGAGGCGACCTATCGCCGGATCCTGCAGCGCAGCGGCACCGCGCCGGAAGACTTTCTGATGATCGGCAATTCGATGCGGTCGGACATCTTGCCGGTGCTCGACCTCGGCGGCCGCGCCGTGCACATTCCCTACCGCATCACCTGGGCGCATGAAGCGGTCAGCCGGCCCGATATCGCCCCGCCCGGCTTCCACACCCTGGAGACCATCCGCGACGTGCCGGGCTTGGTGGCGAAGCTGGCCGGCTGATCATGTGGGCCGGCGCGGTATGACCATGTTGACCACCAGGACCTGCACCGGCTCGCCGGCTTGGTTCAGGGTGGTGATCCGGGCCTTGGCCATACCGCGGTCGGGACGCGACTGCGATGGTCGGATCTCCAGGATCTCGCTTTCGACCCGCAGCACGTCGCCCGGGCGCACCGGCCGCGGCCACCGCATCTCGTCCGATCCCGCCCCGATCAGGCCGCCCACCGGCAGGAACTCGCCGCCGACCAGCAGCTTCATGGTCAGGGCCGCGGTGTGCCAGCCGCTGGCGGCCAGGCCGCCGAACAGCGATGCCTTGGCCGCCGCCTCGTCGAGATGGAAGGGCTGCGGGTCGAATTCGGCGGCGAAGGCCTTGATCGCCTCGGTGGTGACCGCGACGGTGCCGGACCCGAAGCGCTGACCGACATGCAGGTCTTCGAGATACAGGCGGGCGGCGTCTTCGGACGGCATGGCGTGTCTCCTCGCAAGTTGCCTAGCATGGCCCGGCGGCGGCGATCGCGGAAGCCTCCTGCCATGGCGCCCGGCTCGATATGGATGTCGCAGGTGTCGACGGCACTGGCCCGGCCCGGCCCGATCGTCTACACCCGGCGGCATGACCGATCCCGGACTGGCCGCCCGCAAGGCGACCCTCGAACTTCTCCGTGCCGTGCTGTCGCAGAGGCGCCCGATCGACGAGGCCCTCGACGGCCATCTCGACCTGCGCGGGATGGAGCCGCGCGACCGCGCCTTCACCCGCCTGCTGCTGAGCACGACGCTGCGACGGCTGGGCCAGCTGGACGCGCTGATCGACGGCGCCCTGAAGTCGCCGCTGCCGCGCGCCGCCGCGACGGTGCGCGACGTGCTGCGGCTGGGATTGGCGCAGCGCCTGTTCCTGGCCACCCCGTCGCATGCCGCGGTCGACACCTCGGTCGAGCTGGCGGGGATCACCGGCTTCGCCGGCATGAAGGGGCTGGTCAACGCCGTGCTGCGCCGGCTGTCCGAGGACGGCCCGGCGCTGCTGACCGCGCAGGACGCGGCCAGGCTGAACACCCCGGCCTGGCTGTGGTCGCGCCTGACCGAGGCCTATGGCGCCGAGACCGCCGCCGCCATCGCCGCGGCGCATCTGCACGAGGCGCCGCTGGACCTGTCGGTCAAGGCCGACCCCGAGGTCTGGGCCCCGCAATTGGAGGCCCGGCTGCTGCCGAGCGGCACGCTGCGGCGCGAGGCCGGCGGCCTGGTGCCGGAGCTGCCCGGATTTGCCGAGGGCGCCTGGTGGGTGCAGGACGCCGCCGCCGCCCTGCCCGCCAGGCTGTTCGGCCCGGTTGCCGGCAAGCGGGTGCTCGACCTGTGCGCCGCGCCCGGCGGCAAGACCGCCCAGCTGGTCGCCGCAGGTGCGGACGTCACCGCGCTGGACCGCTCGACCCGGCGGCTGGCCCGCGTCGCCGAGAACCTCGAACGCCTCGGCCTGCCCGCCACCATGAAGACCGCGGATGCCGAGACCTTCACCGCGGCCGAGCCCTATGACGCGGTGCTGCTGGACGCGCCCTGCAGCGCCACCGGCACCATCCGGCGGCACCCCGACGTGCCCTATCTCAAAGGCCCGGACGACGTCGCCAAGCTGATCGGGGCCCAGTCCCGCCTGCTGCGCCATGCGGTCGAGCTGGTGCGGCCCGGCGGCATCCTGGTGTGGTGCACCTGCTCGCTGCTGCCCGAGGAGGGCGAGACCCAGATCGACCGGCTGCTGGCGACCGACGACCGCATGGTCCGGCTGCCGGTGACGCCGACCGAGGTCGGCGGGTCGGACGAGGTGCTGACCCCGGCCGGCGACGTCCGCAGCCTGCCCTGCCACTGGCCCGACCTCGGCGGCCTCGACGGCTTCCACATCGCCCGGCTGCAACGCCGCGGCTGAGGCCGTCGGCACGCCGCACTGACCTTTCGATGCATTAATCATACAAAAGGGATTGCACTCGAGCGCGCGCTCTTTCACAGTTCCGCCCGAACGAGCCGGGACCCTGCGGGGCAACCCGGGACCAGGGAGGACCGAAGCGGATGGCGCTTCTGGAGCTACGCGACATCACCAAGCATTTCGGGGCGATCCACGCCCTGAACGGCGTCAGTTGGACGGTCGAGCCCGGCGAGGTGGTCGGGCTGATGGGCGACAACGGCGCCGGCAAATCCACCCTGGTCAAGGTGATGGCCGGCAATTTCCCGCCGACCGCTGGCGAGATGCTGCTGGACGGCAAGCCGGTGCATTTCCACAAGCCGGTCGACGCGCGCCATGCCGGGATCGAAGTGGTCTACCAGGACCTCGCCATCGCCGACAATCTGACCGCCGCCGCCAATGTCTTCCTCGGCCGCGAGCTGAAGAAGGGCCCCTGGCCCTTCCGGCGGCTTGACCACGGCACCATGAACCGGCGGGCCCAGGCGCTGTTCGCCGAGCTGAAGTCCGAGACCCGGTCGAACGATCTGGTCCGGCTGATGTCGGGCGGCCAGCGCCAGGCGGTGGCGATCGCCCGCACCCGGCTGGCCAACGCCAAGCTGATCCTGATGGACGAGCCGACGGCGGCGATCAGCGTGCGCCAGGTGCATGAGGTGCTGGAGCTGATCCGCCGGCTGCGCGACAGCGGCATCGCGGTGATGCTGATCAGTCACCGCATGCCCGACGTGTTCGACGTCTGCGACCGGGTGATCGTGATGCGCCGCGGCCGCAAGGTCGCCGACAAGCGGATCGCGTCCAGTTCGCCGGAAGAGGTGACCGGGCTGATCACCGGCGCGTTGGAGGCGGCGTGATGGCGACGACCACGACCAGCCCGATGGGCTTCGAGAACGTCCGCCAGCCGGGCCCGCTGCACCGCATCCTGTCGTCCCAGATCACCTATGTCCTGGCGGCGCTGGTGATCCTGATGATCGTGATGACCATCGGGTCGGACAAGTTCCTGACCGAGCGCAACCTGCAGAACGTCGCCCAGAACTTCTCCTACATCGCCATTGCCGCGCTGGGCCAGACGCTGGTGATCATCCTGGCCGGCATCGACCTGTCGGTCGGGTCGGTGATGGCGGTCGGCGCCGTCGCCACCAGCCTGGCGATGGACGGCAGCGCCGATTGGGGGGTCTTCATCGACTGGCCCGGCCTGGCCCTGGCCTTCGCCGTGCTGGCAGGGGTGGCCGCCGGCGGGTTCGTCGGGCTGATCAACGGCATCCTGATCGCCCGGCTGGGCCTGTCGCCCTTCGTCACCACGCTCGGCATGCTCAGCGTCTGCCGCAGCCTGGTCTATGTCGTCACCCAGGGTCGCGGGTCGCCCACCGCAGGTCCGGCCAAGGACCTGTTCCGGACGCTGGGCAACGAACCGATCCTCGGCGCGGTGCCGCCGTCGCTGATCTACATGGTGGCGCTGGCGCTGATGATCTGGTTCCTGCTGCGCCACATGCAATGGGGCCGGCACGTCTTCGCCATCGGCGGCAACGAGCGGGCGGCGGCGCTGACCGGCGTGCCGGTCGAGCGCATCAAGATCTCGGTCTACGTGTTCTGCGGCGCGCTGGCCGGCTTCACCGGGGTGCTTCTGCTGTCCTGGCTCGGCTCCGCCCCCGCCAACACCGCCGTCGGCTATGAGCTGCGGGTGATCGCCGCCTCGGTGATCGGCGGCGCCAACCTGACCGGCGGCATCGGCGGCCCGCTGGGCGCCGTCACCGGCGCGGCGCTGATCGAGGTGATCCGCAACGGCCTGATTCTGAGCGGGGTGCAGCCCTACTGGCAGGATTTCTTCGTCGGCGTGTTCATCATCCTGGCGGTCCTGCTCGACCGCATCCGATCCAAGCGGGCGGGCTGACGCCCCGCCCGTCCGTTCCGACAACAAGCATTCAACCTGGGAGGACGACATTATGAAGAAGCTTCTTTTGGCGGCGGTGGCATTGGGCGCACTGGCGGCGATGACCGGCGGCGCGAACGCGGCGGACAAGCTGCGCTTCGCCCTGGTGCCGAAGGCCATGAACAACCCCTATTTCGACCTGTCGCGCGACGGCTGCATGGAAGCCGCCAAGAAGCTCGACATCGAATGCGTCTATATCGGCCCGGTCGAGCATGAGCCGGCCAGCGAGGCGCAGATCGTGCAGGACCTGATCACCCAGGGCATCGACGGGCTGGCGATCTCGGTCGCCGATGTCGACGCGCTGACCAACGTGATCAACCAGGCGGTCGCGGCCGGCATCCCGACCATCACCTTCGACGCCGACGCGCCGGGGTCGAAGCGCCAGGCCTTCGTCGGCACCGACAACTACGCCATGGGCAAGGCGATCGGCGAGATGGCGGCCAAGCTGCACCCGAAGGGCGGCACCTTCGCCCTGGTCTCGGGCGGCCCGGCCGCGGCCAATCTGAACGACCGCGTCCGCGGCACCATCGACGGGCTGGGCGCCGGCTGGACCCAGGTCGCCGGGTCGCCGCTGTACTGCAACGACGACGCGGCGCTGGCCGTGCAGCAGCTGCAGGACACGCTGACCGCGCATCCCGACATCGACGCCCTGCTGCCGGTCGGCGGCTGGCCGCTGTTCGTGCCGGACGCCTTCCGCAACTTCGCCGAGCCGATCAAGGCCAAGCTGGCGTCGAAGGAGGTCGTGCTGGTCTCGGCCGACACGCTGAAGACCGAGCTGGAGCTGCTGCGCGACGGCTACGCCAACGCCCTGATCGGCCAGCAGCCGCATGAGATGGGCGCGCTGGCGATGGAGACGCTGTTCAAGCTGAAGAAGGGCGAGAAGGTGCAGGAGATCACCTATGTCGGCCTCGACGTCGTGACCCCCGACAACGTCAAGGAATTCCTCGCCAAGGCCAAGTAGGCCGCGGTCGGACGGGGCCGGGCGCAGCTGCGCGCCGGCCCCGGTTTCCTGCCCCCGGCCTCGTCATGGTTGTGACGGGCCCGGTCCCTTGTTATTCAGGGACGATCATGGTCAAACCCGTCCTGATCGCCCCCTCGATCCTCTCCGCCGATTTCGCCCGCTTGGGCGAGGAAGCCCGCGCCATGACCGAGGCCGGGGCCGACTGGCTCCACCTCGACATCATGGATGGGCATTTCGTGCCCAACATCACCTTCGGCCCGGCCGTGGTGAAGGCGCTGCGGCCCTGGTCCGCCCTGCCCTTCGACGTGCATCTGATGATCGGCCCCGCCGACCCCTACATCCCGGCCTTCGCCGAGGCCGGGGCGGACCGCATCAGCTTCCACCCCGAGGCCGGCCCCCACCCGCACCGCACCGTCCAGCTGATCCGCTCGCTCGGCAAGGCGCCGGGCGTGGTGCTGAGCCCCGGCACGCCCATCGCCATGGTCGAGGAGCTGCTGGGCGACATCGACCTGGTGCTGGTGATGACGGTCAATCCCGGCTTCGGCGGGCAGAGCTTCATCGAGAGCCAGGTCGACAAGGTCGCCCGGCTGCGCGCGATGATCGACAAGGCGGGCCTGGACGTGCGGATCGAGATCGACGGCGGGGTGACGCCGGAGACCGCGCCGCGTGTGGTCGCCGCCGGCGCCGACACCCTGGTCGCCGGCACCGCGGCATTCCGCGGCGGGCCCGCGGCCTACGCCGCCAACATCGCCGCCATCCGCGGCAACGGCTGATACATGCGGAGCCCGCGCACCCTCACCCGCAACGTCCACGACCAGCTGACGCGGATCGCCTATTCAAATCCGCTCTACTCCGTGGCGCTCGGGCGCAAGGGACCGCGCGACCTGCTGATGGTGCCGCCCGACCCCTGGCCGGGCGACGCCGAGCGCGGTGCGGCCCTGATCGCCGGGGTCTACCGGCTGGGCGGCCAGACCTACGAGGCGGCGGCGGCGGCGCCGTGGGAGCCGTTCGGCGCCGACCCCAGCTTCACCGAGGCGCTGCACGGCTTCGAATGGCTGCGCGACCTGCGCGCCGCCGGCGGCGACCAGGCCCGGCGCCAGGCCCGGCGGCTGATCGACCATTGGATCGAGCGCTACGACCGCTGGCATCCGCTGATGTGGCGGCCGGACATCCTGGGGCTGCGCATCGCCAGCTGGCTGGGCGCCCATGATTTCTTCTGCGCCAGCGCCGACGACGATTTCCGCGCCCGCGTCTTCGCCAGCCTGTCGCGACAGCTGCGCCATTTGACCCGCGTCGCCGACGGCGACCCGCTGGACCCGCGCCAGATCCAGACGGTGAAGGGGCTGGTCTACGGCGCCGTCGCCCTGCCGCAGGGCCGCGCGCGGCTGGACCTGGCCCAGCGCATCCTGGGCAAATGCCTGCCGCGCCAGGTGCTGCCGGATGGCGGGCACATCCAGCGCAACCCGTCGATCCACCTGACCATGCTGCGCCACCTGATCGACATCCGCGCCGCCTTCCGCGCCGCCCAGAGCCATGTGCCGGACGCGCTGCACCTGGCGATCGACCGGATGGCGCCGGCGCTGCGCCTGTTCCGCCACGGCGACGGCGGCTTCGCCCTGTTCAACGATGCGCAGGAGGGCGAGCCGGTGCTGATCGACGCCGTCCTGGCCCAGGCCGATTCCAAGAACCGGGCGCCGAAGAGCGCGCGGCACAGCGGCTTCGAACGCGCCATGGCTGGCCGCACCCTGCTGCTGATGGATGTCGGCGCCCCGCCGCCCGCCGGGCTGGACGGCGGCAGCCATGCCGGGCTGCTGAGCTTCGAGCTGTCGGTCGGTCGCGAGCGCATGATCGTCAATTGCGGCGCCTGGACCGGCCGCGGCACGCCCGAGGACAGCGCCTGGCACACCGCGCTGCGCGGCACGCCGGCGCATTCCACCCTGTCGGTCGCCGGCCGCGATTCCGCCGAGATCCTGCGCGACGGCGGCATCGGCAAGCGACCGCGCGACATCGAGATCGACCGCCAGGAGACGCCGCAGTCGATCCTGATCGACGCCTGGCATGACGGCTATCGCGAGGCCATGGGCCTGATCCACCGCCGCCGGCTGGAGCTGTCGGCCAATGGCGACGAGCTGCGCGGCGAGGACATCCTGTTCGCCGAGAACGAGACTTCGCGCGGCCTGCCCTTCGCCATCCGCTTCCACCTGCACCCGGCGCTGCAGCTGTCGCCGGTGCAGGGCGGCAGCTCGGTGATCATCCGGCTGCCCGGCGGCGACGGCTGGCGGCTGCGCGGCTATGGCGGCGAGGTGGCGCTGGAGGAAGGCGTCTATGCCGGCCGCGGCCCCGACCGCCGCAAGACCACCCAGGTGGTGATCTGGGGCGAGGTCGGGCCCGAGAGCACCGGCGTGCAGTGGATCCTGCGCCGCGAGCGGCGTTTAGCTTAGCCCCTAAGCCACGCGCGGGTCGACATCCCTCCCCGTCGGGTCTAAAGACGGGCGCATCCCGTTCAGGAGCCGTCCGATGATGACCGAAGCCGCCCTTCCGATCCGCCGCGCGCTGATCTCCGTCTCCGACAAGGCAGGCATCGTCGAGTTCGCCCGGTTCCTGGCCGACCGCGGCGTCGAGATCCTGTCGACCGGCGGCTCCTACAAGGCGATGGCCGACGCCGGCATCCCGGTCAAGGAGGTCTCGGCCCACACCGGCTTCCCCGAGATCATGGACGGCCGGGTCAAGACCCTGCACCCCAAGATCCATGGCGGCCTGCTGGCCCGGCGCGACAGCGACGAGCATCTGGAGGCGATGACCGATTACGGCATCGCCCCGATCGACCTGCTGGTGTCGAACCTGTACCCGTTCGAGGCGACGATCGCGCGCGGCGCCAGCTTCGACGACGGCATCGAGAACATCGACATCGGCGGCCCGGCCATGACCCGCGCCGCGGCCAAGAACCACGCCTTCGTCGCCGTCGTCACCTCGCCGGTCGACTACGAGCCGCTGCGGCTGGAGATCGCGTCCAACGGCGGCACGCTGGGCGCCACCCGCCGCCGCCTGGCCGCGGCCGCCTTCGCCCGCACCGCCGCCTATGACGCCGCCATCGCCAGCTGGTTCGCCGAGGTCGAGGGCGAGACCTTCCCGCCGCGGCTGTCGCTGTCGGGCAAGCTGGCCGAGACCCTGCGCTACGGCGAGAACCCGCACCAGGCCGCCGCCCTGTACCTGACCGGCACGCCGGTGCCCGGCCCGGCCACGGCCGAGCAGCTGCAGGGCAAGGAGCTGAGCTACAACAACATCCTGGACGCCGACGCGGCGTTCGAGGCGGTGTCGGAATTCGCCGAGCCGGCGGTGGTCATCGTCAAGCACGCCAACCCCTGTGGCGTCGCCGTCGCCGCAACGCTGGGCGAGGCCTATGCCAAGGCGCTGATCTGCGACCCGGTCAGCGCCTTCGGCGGCATCATCGCTGCCAACCGGCCGATCGACGGCGCCACGGCCCAGGCCATCACCGCGCTGTTCGCCGAGGTGGTGATCGCCCCGGAGATCACGCCGGAAGCGGCCGCCGTGTTCGCGGCCAAGGCCAATCTGCGGGTGCTGAAGACCGGGGGCATGCAGGACCCGAAGCAGCGCCGCCGCATCCTGCGCAGCGTCGCCGGCGGCTTCCTGACCCAGACCCGCGACGACGCGGCCCCGGCGGCGTCGGAGCTGAAGGTGGTGACCCGCAAGGCGCCGACCGCGGCGCAGATCGACGACCTGCTGTTCGCCACCCAGGTGGCCAAGCATGTCCGGTCCAACGCCATCGTCTTCGCCAAGGGCCGCATCACCGTCGGCATCGGCGCCGGGCAGATGAGTCGGGTGGACAGCGTCAAGATCGCGGTGGCCAAGGCGGCCGAGGCGGCGACGGCGGCCGGCGAGACCGGGTCTCGCATCGCCGGGTCGGTGGCGGCGTCGGAGGCCTTCTTCCCCTTCGCCGACGGGCTGGTGGCCCTGGTCGAGGCCGGCGCCACCGCGGTGATCCAGCCCGGCGGGTCGATGCGCGACCGCGAGGTGATCGACGCCGCGGACCAGGCAGGCATCGCCATGGTGTTCACCGGCCGCCGGCACTTCCGGCACTGAGGCGCGAGCCGGCGTCCAGCGCGCCGCCGATCGCCATGGTCTGGCAGCTGGCCTTCAGCACCGTGTGGCCGAGCACGATGAAGTTGATCGTCGGCGCCAGCACCACATAGATCCCGATGCCGACGACCGAGAGCAGGTTGGCGCCCGGCCGCGGCAGGCGCGTCCGCCACACCTCCAGCCATTCGAAGATGCTCGGCAGCAGCAGCGCGACGAAGAAGACCAGATTGATGAGCGTGAGCAGGATCGCCGGCCCCAGCACATCGGCCAGGCGCAGGCGGCTGTCGAGCGTGACCCCGGCGACGCTGATGGACGAGGCCCAGCTGCGGAACTCCCGCACCCAGTACCACACCAGCGCGATGCCCAGCGTCGGTGCGGCCAGCAGCAGGGCCAGGATCCAGGGCCAGATCAGCGTCACCCCCCACGCCTCCATGCGGAACGGCACGGTGCCGTAGCGCGCGTGGTTGACGATCGTCCGGGCCTGCCAGGTCCGCAGCAGCGGCAGGCAGATGCCGAGCGTCGCCAGCGCCAGCAGCGAATAGCCGACGCTGCCCAGGATGAAGCTGCCGGCATCGCCGTCCAGGCCGAAGCGGATGCCGCGCCACAGCGTGCGCGACAGCCGGTAGCGCGTGGCGAAATAGACCGCCGCGACAGCAAGCACCAAGAGGACCAGATAGAAGGCCAGCTGAGCCAGCTGCGCGCCGGTCTCGGACTCCGTCCGCAGGCTCAGCCAGATCACCGCCGCCAGCGGCAGGCCGACGCCGATCAGCACGGCGATGGCCTTGAGGAAGCCGAAGACGAGCTCCGTGCCGGTGCCGGTGTATTCGAAGGGCTCGCCGTCGACGCTGACGGCTGCCCAGACCGCCCGCCGGATCTGCGTCCGCCCCCAGAAATTGTAGAGGCCCAGCGTCACCAGCGACAGCAGCACCGTCTTCAGGAACAGGCCACCGATCCCGAACCGGCTGCCGTCATAGCCCACCCGCCCCGTCCGGGGCGCCGCATCCGCAATCGGCATCTGGACATGCCCCCCTGTCCTTGCCGACCACAGTCCTGGAAGCGGGCAGGCCTGTCAAACCGTCGGTCTCACCCCCGCGCCGTCTCCCGCACCGTCGCCACGATCAGCCCGCCGAGGGCGAACAGGACGATCACCGTCGCCATGCCGGCGCGCTGGCTGGCGAAGGCGGCGGTGACGGCGGCGAACAGCCAGGGGCCGACGAAGCCGGTGGCGCGGCCGGTCAGGCCATAGAGGCCATAGGCCTCGCCCTCGCCGCCGGGGGGCGCCAGCCGGCCCATCAGGGTGCGGCTGGCCGCCTGGGCCGGCCCCAGGAACAGGCCCAGTGCCAGGGCCAGGCCGATGAACCAGAGCGGGTCGGTGACCAGGATGATCGGGATGCCGATGGCGACGAGGGCGACGATCGAGACCAGGATCGTCGGCTTCGACCCCAGCGCATCGTCGGCCCAGGCGGCCAGGATGGCGCCGATGCCGGAGGTGACGTTGAGGCCGATCGCGAACAGCACCAGCTGGCCGAAATCGAGCCCCAGCGTCCCGGCGGCGTAGATGCCGCCGAAGGCGAACAGCAGATTGAAGCCTTCGCGATAGACCGCGCTGCCGACCAGGAAGCGCACCAAATTGCCCTGCTGCGGCAGCGATTTCAGGGTGCGTCCCAGATCGGCCAGGCCGCGGCGGACCGCGGTGCCGATCGGGGCGCCGCCGGCACGCTCGCGCACCAGCAGCAGCAGCGGCAGGGCGAAGACCACCCACCACAGCGCCACCAGCGGCCCGGTGGCGCGCGGCCCGGCGGAGTCCACCCCCGGCAGCGGCAGCAGCGGCGCCGCCCCGCCGAAGCCGATCAGCCCGAACAGGGCGATGACCAGGCAGAACAGCCCGCCGAAATAGCCGAGCCCCCAGCCCCAGCCGGAGACGCGGCCGAGCATCCCGGGCGGCGCCACGTCGATCAGCAACGCGTTGTAGAAGACGTAGGACAGTTCGAAGGCGATGGTGGCGATGCCGACCAGGACCATCGTCGGCACGATCGAGGACGGGTCCGGCGCCATGAACCAGAGCAGCGCGGTCGGCACCACGGCCACGGCGACGCAGATGGCCAGCCAGGCCTTGCGCCGCCCGCCATGGTCGGCGACGGCGCCCAGCACCGGGCTGAGCAGGGCGATGGCGATGCCGGCCGTGCCGATGGTGACGCCCCACAGGGCCGCACCCCGGTCGGCGTCGCCGACGATGCCCTTGGTGAAATAGACCGAGAACACGAAGGTGCCGATGACCGTGTTGAAGGCGCTCATCGCCCAGTCGTAGAGGCACCAACCCCAGATCGCGGACCGCGACGTGGCCGGCGCGGCAGCGGGGACGGCGTCAGCGGTCACTTGGAAATTCCTCGGCGACGGAAAGTCCGGAGTCCGGAATCAGCGGCGGCAAGCAATCCTGGTCCCCCCTCCCCTTGCGGGAGGGGGTAGGGGGAGGGGGTTCGTGCCGGAGGAGCAGAACCCGGCCTCAGGATCCGGCCGGCGACGGCTGTCGAATCAGCCCGGGCCGCGCCCTTCGCTCGACAGCCCCCTCCCCCTAGCCCCCTCCCGCAAGGGGAGGGGGGACTTGATGGGGCGGATTCCCTCGCCTTACCCCCACGGCCCGCGGGCCGGGGTGTCGGCCACGCCGGCCATGCGCCGCAGCGCGGCCACGCGATTGGCGGTCGAGGGATGTGTCGAGAACAGGCTGTCGACCGCATTGGCATGCAACGGGTTGATGATGAACATCGGCGCGGTGGCGGGGTTGCGCTCGGCCGCAGCGTAGTCGATCCCCTTGGCGAAGGCTTCGATCTTCTCCAGCGCCGCGGCCAGCCACAGCGGCCGGCCGCAGATCTCGGCGCCGACCCGGTCGGCCTCGTATTCGCGGCTGCGGCTGATCGCCATCTGCACCATCATCGCGGCCAGCGGCGCCAGGATCACGGTCAGGATCACGCCGATGAAGCCGAGCGGGTTGTTGCGGTTGTTGCCGCCGCCGAAGAACAGCCCGAAATTGGCCAGCATCGACAGCGCGCCGGCCAGGGTGGCGGTGATCGTCATGATCAGCGTGTCGCGGTTGCGGACATGCGCCAGCTCATGCGCCATCACCGCCGCCACCTCCTCCGACGACAGCCGCTGCAGCAGGCCGGTGGTGGCCGCGACCGCCGCATTCTGCGGGTTGCGGCCGGTGGCGAAGGCGTTGGGCTGGTCGGCGTCGATCAGGTAGACCCGCGGCATCGGCAGCTGCGCCTGTTCCGCCAGCTGCGCCACCAGCCGGTAGAAGTCGGGCGCGCTGCGGGCGTCGACCTCGCGCGCATTGTGCATGCGCAGCACCATCTTGTCGGCGTTCCAATAGGCGAACAGGTTCATGCCCACCGCCACCAGCAGCGCGATGACGACTCCGCCCCGCCCGCCGAGCAGCCCGCCCACCACCATGAACAGCGCGGTGAGGGCCGCCAGAAGCAGCGCCGTGCGGACATACCCCGACATCCGAATCCTCCGTTGGTTCTCGCCCCGGATCAAATGGCCCTGTCGTCCCCCCGATCAAGGCTGGACGCGAGGCCCCCGCCTCGCCATATCAGGAGGATGAGCGATCGTGACTCCACCCCCGCCAAGCCGTCCACCGACGAGGCGCTGGCTGCCAAGACCCTGGCCGAACGCATCGATGTCCGCACCGGGGCGCCGATCGAGGCCGTGCCGCAGAAGCCCGGCGAGATCGGCGGCCCGAAGGGCCCGGAGCCGACGCGTTACGGCGACTGGGAAGTGAACGGCCGCTGCTCGGATTTCTAAAACCCTAGGACACTGTCGGCAGCGTCACGGTCGATCTGAACTTCGACGCCAGGTGCGGGCCGGACAGCACCGGCGGGTGCTTCGGCGCCTCGCCCGGGGCCAGGCAGGTCGGCAGGCAGGCGATCGACTGCACCAGGCCTATCCGCCCCTCCCCTTTGCCCCTGCCATCTCACGACGAGGCGTGGCCGCGGTCAGAGCCTGATCGCCGGCGCCGTTTGTCGCCCTGGCCTTGTCATCCCCCGGCCGGCGGTCTATGTGCCGGATCGGCGGTTCCGCTGCAGTGGCCCGCCCAAGAGATTCCGGCCAAAGAGATTTCGGGAGGTCGCATGATCGCCACCCCGCTCCACCGCCGCACCCTGTTCCGCGCCGCCGGCGCCGCCGCCCTGCTGGCCGGGCTGCCGGCCGCGCAGCGCGCCGCGGCGGCGGAAGAGCAGGGCCTGGCCCTCGGCGCCGCAACGCCCTTCTCCTACGACCTGCTGACGGCGCGGGCCCAGGCGCTGGCGGCGCAGCCCTACCAGCCGCCCTACCGGCCGGCGCCGGAGATCGTCGAGGCCATCGACTACGACGCCCATGGCAAGATCAAGTTCAAGACCGACCTCGCGCCCTATGCCGACGGCACCGGCGCCTATCCCGCCACCTTCTTCCATCTCGGCCGCTTCTTCGGCGAGGCGGTGCGGATGAATCTGGTCGTCGGCGACGATTCCCGCGAGATCCTGTACCGGCCGCGCTATTTCGACATGCCGGAGGACAGCCCGGCCCGCAAGCTGCCCGCCGATTCCGGCTTCGCCGGCTTCCGCCTGCAGGAATCGAACAAACGCGACGACTGGCGCACCCAGGACTGGGTCGCCTTCCTCGGCGCCTCCTACTTCCGGGCGATCGGCGCGCTGGGCCAGTACGGCATGTCGGCGCGGGGCATCGCCATCGACGTCGCGGTCAAGGGCAGCCCGGAAGAGTTCCCGATCTTCACCCAGTTCTTCATCGCCGAGGCGCCCGACCCGGCGCAGCCGGTGGTGGTCTGCGCCCTGCTGGACGGGCCCAGCGTCAGCGGCGCCTACCGCTTCACCCTGCACCGCACCGAAGGGGTGGTGATGGAGGTCGAGGCGGCGGTGTTCCTGCGCAAGGCGGTGACCCGGCTGGGGCTGGCGCCGCTGACCTCGATGTTCTGGTACGGCGAATACGGTCGCGGCCGGATGCTGGACTGGCGGCCCGAGGTGCATGATTCCGACGGGCTGGCGATCTGGACCGCCGGCGGCGAGCGCATCTGGCGGCCGCTGAACAATCCGCGCGAGATCATGGTGTCCAGCTTCGGCGGCGACAGCCCGCGCGGCTTCGGCCTGATGCAGCGCGACCGCAATTTCGACCACTACCTCGACGGCGTGTTCTACGACCGCCGGCCCAGCGTGTGGGTCGAACCGCTGGCGCCGCTGGGCCGCGGCGCGATCCAGCTGGTGGAACTGCCGACCGACGACGAGATCCACGACAACATCGTCGCCTTCTGGGTGCCGGAGGACCGGCCCGCCGCCGGGTCGCGCCTGGACCTGAGCTACCGGCTGCACTGGCTGGCGGACGAGCCCTATCCCGACCAGGCCGTCGCTCGCACCATCGCCACCCGGATGGGTCGCGGCGGCGAGCCGGGCAAGCCGCGGCCGCCCGGCGTCTACAAGATCGTCGCCGAGTTCGACAACCCGGCGGTGATGCGGCAGATCCCCTACGGCGTGTTCCCGGACGTGGTGGTGACGGCGTCGCGCGGCACCATCGTCCGGCCGTTCAGCGAACCGGTGCCGAACGGCAATGTCTGGCGCGCCACCTTCGACCTCGCGGTCGACGGCACCGACCCGGTGGAGCTGCGCCTGTTCCTGCGGCTGAACGACAAGCCGCTGACCGAGACCTGGCTGTACCAGTTTCACCCGGAGCCGCCGCCGGCCTGAGCCCGGCGCGGGGAACCCTGGTTCCCCGCCGCCCGGTCACTTCAGCTTCGACAGGTCGACCGCCGTCGCATAGGCCTGCTTCGCCTCCGCCGGCGCGTCGCCGGTGACAGTCACCAGGACGCGGTTGTCGACCAGCATCTGGAGCTCGCCCTGCTCGTTCTGCACCGCCTGCCGGTCGCCGATCTTGACCAGCTTGCCCATCATCGCCGCCATCGCCGGGTTGGCGTAGAGACCGGCCATCTGCGCCACCAGCGGCGAATCGACCATCACCTGGATGCGCACCTGCTGGCTGTCCGCGTTGGCGTAGCCGCGCTCGGCCTGGACGCCGCCGCCGAACATCGCCGCGGCGCTCGAATCGCCGGACGCGTCCTCCGCCGTCCAGCCGTCGAGCGGCCCGGGCAGGGCCTTGGCCAGCTGCTCCGCCGCCAGCTGGCCCAGCAAGGTCGCCGCCAGGTCGGCCGCCCGTTTGGCCCGCCCGTAGTCGGCGCTGCTGTAGGCCGATTCCGCCTGGTCGAGCGCGTCGTGGATGTCGTCCGCCAGGGCCGGCCGGATGCCCCACCCGGCCAGCGCCACCAGCAGCGGCACGATGATGTACTTCATGTCGGTCCCCTTCGGATGCCTCGCGCCCGGACGGTCCGGCCGCGCCCCTGCATCCATGCCGCCCGATCCTAGCGGCGGCTGCGGACCTGCCAGTGACCATGCGCACAGCGCAGAAAATATCCCGAGCCCTGCGCTGGGCGAATTCCTGTGTCCAATTGTCCGGTCTTTTCGACGACACATTACCGTCGCAGGCTGGAAGCCTGCCGCCCAAACAAGAAACGCCGCCGGAAGGCCCAGCCATGTTCCGCTTTTTCGAAGCCCGCGTGCGCCCGACCGCCACGGGTATGCCTGGCCAGCCGCCCGGCACGCTGCTGCGCTTCTACTGGTTCTTCCTGCGTCAGGTCCGCTGGTACTACGTCGGATTGCTCGGGGTCGGGCTGCTCGTCGCGCTGCTCGACGCGCTGATCCCGGTGTTCATCGGCCGGGTGGTCACCCTGCTCAGCACCACATCGCCCGAATCGCTGCTGGCCGAGCACTGGCCCCTGCTGCTGGGCATGGCCGCGGTGCTGCTGCTGTGCCGGCCGGCGGCGCTGTTCCTGCAGGCGCTGGTGATCAACCAGATCATCGCCTCGGGCTTCACCAACCTGATCCGGTGGCAGAGCCACTGGCACATCGTCCGGCAGAGCTGGAGCTTCTTCCAGAACGACTTCGCCGGCCGCATCGCTAACCGGGTGATGCAGACCGGCGTGGCCCTGCGCGACAGCACGGTGATGACCATCGCCGCGGTCTGGTACCTCACCATCTACGGCACCAGCGCCCTGATCCTGCTGGCCACCGCCGACCTGTGGCTGGCGCTGCCGACCGTGGCCTGGTTCGCCGTCTACATCGTCCTTCTCGTCTACTTCGTGCCGCGGCTGAAGCAGCGCTCGGTCGAGATGTCGGAGGCGCGGTCGCTGCTGACCGGCCGGATCGTCGACAGCTACACCAACATCCTGACGGTGAAGCTGTTCGCCCGGGCGAAGGAGGAGGACGACTACGTCCGCGAGGCGGTGGACGACCACACCCTGATCTTCCGCAGCCAGCTGCGGCTGATCAGCCTGTTCAACCTGTGCCTGTCCACCACCAACGCGCTGCTGGTGGTGTCGACCGCGACCATCGCGATCTATCTGTGGAGCCGGGGCCAGGTGGCGATCGGCGCCGTGGCCATGGTGCTGCCGCTGACCTGGCAGATCGTCACCATGGCCGGCTGGGTGGCGCAGCAGGTGACCACGATCTTCGAGAACATCGGCGTGGTGCAGGAGGGCATGATCTCGATCGCCAACCCGCTGCGCCTGGTCGACAAGCCGGAGGCCAAGCGCCTGGCGGTCAGCGAAGGCGGCATCCGCTTCGACCATGTCAGCTTCAACTACGGCCGGCCCGGCGGCGTGATCGACGACATGAACCTGGAGATCCGCCCCGGCGAGAAGATCGGCCTGGTCGGCCGCTCCGGCGCCGGCAAGTCGACCCTGGTCAACCTGCTGCTGCGCTTCTTCGACCTGGAGAGCGGCCGCATCCTGATCGACGGCCAGGACATCGCCGGGGTGACGCAGGAGAGCCTGCGCGAGCAGATCTCGGTGGTGACCCAGGACACCTCGCTGCTGCACCGGTCGATCTTCGAGAACCTCAACTACGGCCGGCCGACCGCGACCGAGGACGAGGTGATCGCCGCGGCCAAGCAGGCCCATGCCCATGACTTCATCCTGAATGTCGAGGATTGGCGCGGCCGCCGCGGCTACGAGGCCCATGTCGGCGAGCGCGGGGTCAAGCTGTCCGGCGGCCAGCGTCAGCGCGTCGCCATCGCCCGGGTGGTGCTGAAGAACGCGCCGATCCTGATCCTGGACGAGGCCACCTCGGCGCTGGATTCCGAGGTCGAGGCGGCGATCCAGGAGCAGCTGGAGGATCTAATGGAGGGCAAGACGGTGATCGCCATCGCCCACCGCCTGTCGACCATCGCCCGGATGGACCGGCTGGTGATCCTGGAGCGCGGCCGCATCGTCGAGCTGGGCTCGCATGAGGAGCTGCTGAAGGCCAACGGCCACTACGCCGCGCTGTGGCGCCGCCAGTCCGGCGGCTTCCTGGGCGAGGAGGAACAGGCGGCGGAGTAGGCGGCCCCGCCCTCTACTTCGCCGGCGCGGTCGCCGCCGGCATCACCTCGACCGTGGCGGTCATGCCCGAGGCCAGCAGCACGCCGTCGGGCATCGAGTCGATCGCGATCCGCACCGGGATGCGCTGGGCCAGCCGGACCCAGCTGAAGGTCGGGTTGACGTCGACGATCTGGTAGATCGAGTTGAGCGCGATCTCGCGGTCGGCGATGGCGCGGTCGATGCTGAGGACATGGCCCTGCAGCGGCGCCGACATCCCCATCAGCCTGATCTCGACCTTGTCGCCCGGGTGGATGCGCGGGATCTTGGTCTCTTCGAAATAGCCTCGGACGTGGAAGCTGTCGGCGTCGACCATCGCCATCACCTGCTTGCCCGCGGTGGCGTAGTCGCCCTGCCTCAGGATCAGCGACGAGACGAAGCCGTTGACCGGCGAGCGCACCGTGGCGCGCTCGAGGTCCAGCTTCGCCGTGTCCAGCGCCGCCTGGGCCTGCTCCACCGCCGCGCGGGCGGCCTCGGCCGCCGATTCGGCCTGCTGCTTGGCCTCGACCGAAATCGCGTTGAGGCCCAGCTTGGCCCGGCGCTCCGCATCCGCCTCCAGCTGGTCCGCCTGGGCCTGCTGGTTGTCCAGCGCCGCCTGGTCCCGCTGGATCGCCAGCTTGAACCGGTCCAGGTCGATCACGAACAGCACGTCGCCCTTCTTCACCAGCTGGTTGTTGGTGACGTGCAGTTCGGTGACGAGGCCGGAGACGTCGGGCGCCACCTGCACGATCTCCGCCGCCACCCGGGCGTCCCGGGTCCAGGGGCTGTCGATGTAGTACTGCCACAGCAGCACGCCGGCGACGACGGCGCCGGCCGCCACGACCAGGGTGATGAAGATGCGGAGGGCGAGGGCTGCGGTTTTCATGGCTTTCTTCGCCTCACATCGTCAGCGCGACGAGGGTGGTCATGATGATCAGGAGCAGGGACAGGTCGAACAGCGCCGGATGCCAGATCCAGCGATAGGCGCCGACGCGCGCCAGCACGAAGCGCAGCACGCCGGTGAGGAGGAGCGCCACCACGAGGTAGCCGAGCATCGGCGACAGGTAGACGCCGGCGAAGTCGATTTCCTTGATCATGGTGTCGGCACAATCAGGTCATGGATGAGGGCCGGGCCGCCGGTCTGCGGCAGGGCGAAGAATTCGGACTGGTAGGACAGCGTCACCCAGATCGCGGTGACCGAGACCAGGGCGGCGACGGTGTTGCGGTCGACCTCGAGCCCCTGCAGCGCCTCGCCGGCGCGGGCCAGGGCCGCCAGCGCCTCGGGGCCGCTGGGGCCGCGGTGGCGCCAGGCCTGGCCGAAATGGCGCTCCAGCGCGGCCAGTGCCGCGTCCACCGCCCGAATCCCCGGCGGCGGCAGCCGGTCGGACAGACGGCGCAGGATCATGATGTTGTGGCCGACGCGCAGGCTGGCCAGGCTGCCATCCAGGATCGGCCGGTCGCCGGGCAAGGCGTGGTCGAGCCGCGCGAACAGGCCGTTGATGCGGTCGAACATCCGGCTTTCGAACTCGGCCTGCGACAGGCCGGCGCCGGACGCCATGCGCGACAGGTCGGCCATGATGCCGGTGACGAAGCGCTGCGCCATCCAGCGCACGCCGAGCGGCCGGATCAGCCGGAACAGCAGCACCGCCAGGGCGATGCCGGCCAGGGTGGCGAGGCTGTTGTTGACCGCGCCGGCGAAGTCGAGCGAGGCGCGATCGGACAGCCCGAGCAGGGTCAGGAAGTTGATGCAGAGCAGCAGCCCCGAGGCCCCGATCCGCGGCGCCGGCATCAGGACGCCGGCCGGCACCAGCACCGTGGCCAGCACCAGGGCCAGCATGGGGAAGCCGTCGACCCGGGGCAGCACCAGCGCGAAATAGAGCAGGTAGACGATGGACGCGACCGCCGCCATGCGCAGGAATTCCTTGGCCGGCAGCGCCGGCTCGTCCGCGCCGGAGAAGAAGCCGAAGACCACGACCAGGATGGTGGCGGCCGCGGCGCCGTTCGGCCAGGCGGTGAGGATCCAGAAGCTGCAAGCCACCACCAGCGCGGTGAAGGCGGTGATCCCGGCCATGATGGCGGCGGCCTGGTCGCGGTGCCGGCTGACCGACGGCGCCGACCCCATGCTGCGCGGCCGGGTGCCGGCGGCAACATGGTCGCGCAGCCGCCGGCAGTCGTCGCGCAGCGTCAGCACGTCCTGCAGCCGGTCCAGCAGGATGCGCACGACCATCGCCGTCTGGCTCTGGCGCAGCTCCTCCAGCGTCGGCTGAAGGGTGTCGATCAGGCGCCGGGCGGCGCCGATGCTCTCGCCGTCATCCGGCTGGTCCGGGCCCGGCGACCGGTCCATGATCCGCGCCACCGCCTCGAAGGCCGGACGGATTTCCTGCCACCGCGCCGGGTCGCGGAAGCGCAGCAGCCGCCCGCGCTCCTGCACCGAGACCAGCACGGCGAGGAAGGTGAACAGCCGCCCCTGCAGCTGGCGGACCACGTCATTGGCCAGGCGGATGGCCCGTGTGTCGAATACGGCGTGGGCGCGCAGGGTCTCCAGCGCCACCGCATCGCCGATCAGCCGGGCGCGGTCGGCCTGCGGCGCCTCGTCGGTGCCCTCGGTGCGCAGGATGCCGACCGCCCATGTCGCGGTGGCCGCCAGCAGCGCCTCGATCCGGCCCAGCAGCACCGGCCCGACCGGGCGTGGCAGCACGATGGCGCTGAGCACGCCGGCGCAGCCGATCGCCAGCAGGATCTCGACGCAGCGGTTGGTGGCGATGTCGAACACCGTGTCCGGCGCGGTGATCGCGGGGAAACCGATGATCGCGGCGGTGTAGCCCGCCAGCAGCGGCGCATAGGCGCTGGGCGCGTCGCGCAGCAGCACCGAGACGTAGATGCAGCATCCGAACCACAGCGCGCTGGCCAGCACGAACAGCTCGCGCTCCTGCGCGAACAGGCCGATGAAGGTCATGCTGGCGATGACCCCGGCGGCAGTGCCGATCACGCGGTAGACGCTCTTCGACAGCATCATCCCGGTCAGCGGCTGCGACACGATGTAGGCGGTCAGCATCGCCGTGCCGGGCGAGGACAGGTTGATGCGCAGGGCGATCCAGGCGGCCAGGATCGCGGCGCAGAAGGTGCGCAGCGAGAACACGCCATCACGCCAGGTCGGCCAGTCCATGCGTCCCCCGCGTCCCTCGTCGCCTAGCGGCCGCCCGCAGCCTCGGGCCGGCCGGCGGCGATGGTCGCCTCGATCCGGCTGAGCACGTCGAGGCAGACGATCATATCCTGGTCGGAGACGCCGTCGAGCAGCCGTTCGCGCACCTCCGCGACGACGCCCTGGATGCCTTCCACCAGGGTGCGGCCGTCGGCGGTCAGATGCACCGTGCGGTCGGCGCCGGCCTCGCGCCGTTCGATCACGCCCTGGCCCTCCAGCGTGTCGAGCAGCGGGGCCAGCGAGGAGCCTTCGACGCCGAGCGAATCCGCCAGGTCGCGCTGGCGGATGCCGTCGCCCAGCCGCGTCACATGCAGCAGCGGCTGCCAGGTGGCGGCGCTGAGGCCGTAGCGGCCGAGCACGTCATCGATCTCGCGCCGCCACAGGCGGGCGATCAGGAACAGGCGATAGCCGAAATCGGCGCGGGCGGGAGGCGTCTGGGGCATGGGCACCTTCATAGCCTCCTCATGGCGGGGCGAAACCGCGATTGCCGTATGCCAGCCATCCCGGCTGGCGTCACGCTGGCCCGGCTGGCGCGATGCCGGCCGGGCCGGGCGGATCAGGAGCTGGCGCCGTCGACCGGGATGGTCTGCAGCATGGCGAGGTCGATGCCGTCGAGGCAGCGCACATTGATCGCGATCATGGCGGTGCCGTCCGGCTTGCGGCCCCGGGCGAAGGATTCGATGCCGCAGGACGGGCAGAACAGGTGCTCGATCACCTTCTTGTTGAAGCGGTAATCGACCAGGTCGGTGTCGCCCGACAGCAGGGTGAACCGGTCGGGCATGACGAAGTTGAGCAGCAGCCCGCGCTTCGAGCAGTTCGAGCAGTTGCAGCTCACGACCTTGGCCAGGTCGGTCTCGACCTGGTAGCGCACGGCGCCGCAATGGCAGCCACCCTCATAGGTCTTCATCTCGGGCATGGGGCGTTCCTCCGGCGCTTTGGATCGCCGCGCGTCACGACGGCGTTCGGGCCCGAGAGTCGTCCGGGACGAGCGCCATGTCCACCCGCGATCGCGGATCCGCAGCGCCATTTCGCGGCGGCCATCAAGAGTCCCCCCTCCCCTTGCGGGAGGGGGTAGGGGGAGGGGTCTGCGCGCGTCCGCGCGCGATTGCGCAAAGGACAGGCCTCGCCATCGACGGCCGGATCGTTGAAATCAAAGCCGGCTCCGGCGGCGAAAACCCCTCCCCCTACCCCCTCCCGCAAGGGGAGGGGGAGTTTGTTTTGATTTGCTTCGGCTTCGGTCCCGGCCCATCCAGCCCGTCACCCGGTGTCCGGCGCCTTCGGCTTGAAGCCGAAGATCATCGGGCTGAGCCCGAGCGACCGGCAGAGGCGTTGGGCCGCGGTGGCGATGGTCTCGGTGTCGAGCATCTCGATCCCGTCCGGCTCCTGCAGCCGCACCGCCAGCCCGGCCCGGAGCGCCGGGATCCAGGCGGGATCGGCGCATTCCGCAAAGTCCCGCTCGACCGCCGCGGTCACCGCCTTCCGGCGCTTGGCCCGGATCGCCTGGATCTCCGCCGGGCTGCCCGCCGGCCGCCTGGGGCGCGGCGTCGCCGGCCATTCCTCGCCGCGCCAGCGCTGCCAGGTCTCCGACAGGCCGAGGCCGCAGGCCACCCCCGCCATCACCGACCCCACCGGCCGGTCCTCGACCTGGACATCCTGGTCCTCGTAGAGCGCGTCGACCCGCTCCTCGAGATCGTCCTTCAGGGCGTTGAAGCGGCCCTCTTCCTCGATCTCCTCGCAGATCATGTCCTGCAGGGTGTCCCGCACCTCGTCGCGGTGCCGCTCGCGGCGGGCCTTGCGGGCGGCCAGGCGGTCGGGGGTCTCGGCCCGGTCCTGGGCGCACAGCTTGTCGGCGGTGCGGGCGCGCTGGGCCAGGGACTGATGCACCGTGCGGGTGAAGCGGGTAAAGGCCAGCCCGGCCTCGCGCGCCTCGGCCCTGGCCGCCGCGGCCTCGTCGGTCCCGGGCGCCGCGGCCCTCACCTTGGCCTGGGCGTCGAGGGCGCGGGCGCCCTCGACCCTGACCAGCTGCAGGCTGATCTCGGCGATTTCGGTCAGCATCTCCATCTGCTGCAGCGCGAGGCTGCGGCAGTGGGCCTGGATGTCGAAACCTTCTGGTGCTGTTTCCATGGAACGTATCATGAACGAGTCGTTCCACTTAACACAATGCACATTGTGTTTACGCCTGCGCCTCTCCCGCTTGCGGGACCCTTTCGGAATGAACCGAGCCCATTCCTTTCTTGTCCCCCCTCCCCTTGTGGGAGGGGGTAGGGGGAGGGGTCTGCGCGCGTCCGCGCGCGAATGGGGCAAAGGACAGGCTTCGCCGTCGGAGCCAAATTGCCAGAGTCAGGGCCGGTTCTGGGCATCGAAAACCCCCTCCCCCTACCCCCWCCCGCGAGGGGAGGGGGGACTCATTTTAACCTCGGCCAATGTCGTTGCGAGCCGCCGGGACGGTTCGGAGGCATTCTGAAAAGGTCTCGCTTGCGGGAGAGGTCGGAGACGCGAAGCGGCTCCGGGTGAGGGGATTTTGTCGAGGCCGGGGCCCGCCCTCACCCGGTCTCGCTGCGCGAGCCCGACCTCTCCCGCCACGCGGGAGAGGCAATCTGAGCGGTTTTCTGGCTTCGCATCCCAGCCTCAAACATCGTCATTGCGAGCGCAGCGAATCCATCCATCGGGCAGTCCATACCGGCGCCATGGATTGCTTCGTCGGCTTCGCCTCCTCGCAATGACGAAGGGGGAAGAGGCCTAGCGAAGGGCTTAGCTAGCGGCCTCGCAGCCCCGCCCCGCCGCCTCAGCCTTCGCCGACGCCGTATTCCTGGCCGGCGTCGGCCAGCCAGTCCCACAGGTACTGGGCGAAGGACCGTCGGACATAGACCCGCAGCCGCGGTGCGCCGTCGGCATCGTCCAGGCGGTGCAGGATCACGTCGGCGTGGCACACCACGCTCTGTGCCACCGATCCGGCCGGGAAGGCCCTATGGTGCAGGTCCAGCGGGCAGCCCTTGGCCAGCACGTCCAGCGCCTTCGGGCCGGACAGGGCGAACACGGTCCAGTTGTCGGTGACGTTGGTGACCGCGGCGTGATGGCCGGCCAGCCCATCGCCCAGCCGGGCGGCGAGATCGGCCTCGCGGTCCACCCCGCCGACCACCAGCCATTCATTGGGGCCGAGCCACAGCGCCGCCAGACCGTCCGCCGCGGCCACGCCGGGCCGGGCGGGCAGGCCGAGGCCGAGCACGCCGGAGACCGCCGCGGTGAAGCCGGCATCGCCGGCGTCGCCGCGCAGGTTCAGCTTGGCCTCATGCGCGATCTCGGCCAGGCGGAGGCCGGGATCGGCCGGCGCCACCAGCGGCCGGACCAGGCCTTCGGTGGCGGTGCGGCGGGCCGGCAGGTCGGCCGGGGCGTCGTCATGGGCGTAGGCCGTGTCAGCCATGGAGGCGCGCTCCCTCGAGATCGACGAACACCGGCTTCACGACCTTGGCCGGGATGGTGCGGTCGGGCATGGCGATGTGGACCGTGCCGTCCAGCCGCTCCGCGCCGCCCTTGACCATGGCCATGGCGATCGACCGCTGCAGGTTCGGGCTCCAGTAGCTCGAGGTGACATGGCCCAGCATCGGCACCGGCGGGGCGCCCGGCGTCGCGGTGTCGATGATGTGCGCCCCCTCCTCCAGCACCAGCTTGGGGTCGTCGGTCAGCAGGCCGACCAGCTGCTTGCGGTCGCCCCGCGCCGTGTCGGTGCGGTCGAGCGAGCGCTTGCCGATGAAGTCCGGCTTCTTCTTGCCGACGATCCAGTCCATGCCGAGGTCGCCGGGGGTGACGGTGCCGTCCGTCTCCTGGCCGACGATGATGAAGCCCTTCTCGGCGCGCAGCACATGCATCGCCTCGGTGCCGTAGGGGACGAGGTCGAGCCCCTGCCCCGCCGCCTCGATCGCCTCGATCAGGGCCATGCCCTGGGCGGCCGGGACGTTGATCTCGTAGGACAGCTCGCCGGTGAAGGAGATGCGGAACACCCGCGCCTTCAGCCCGGCCACCACGCCCTCGCGCATCGACAGATGCGGGAAGGCCTCGTTCGAGAGGTCGATGTCGGTCAGGCGCGCCAGCAGCTCGCGGCTCCTGGGGCCGGAGATGGTGGCGACCGCCCATTGCTCGGTGACCGAGGTCAGGAACACCTTGAGGTCCGGCCACTCGGTCTGGTGCCATTCCTCGAGCCAGGCGAGGATGGTGGCGGCGCCGCCGGTGGTGGTGGTCATGTGGAAATGGTCGTCGGCAAGGCGCGTGGTGACGCCGTCGTCCTTGACCATGCCGTCCTCGCCCAGCATCAGGCCGTAGCGGCAGCCGCCGATCGCCAGCTTGGCCCAGGCGTTGGTGTAGACGCGGTTCAGGAACTCCGCCGCGTCCGGGCCCTTGACGTCGATCTTGCCCAGGGTGGTGGCGTCCATCACGCCGACCGACGTCCGCGCCGCCTTGACCTCGCGGTTGACCGCCGCGTGCATGTCCTCGCCCGGCTTGGGGAAGTACCAGGCCCGCTTCCAGCCGCCGCCGACATTCTCGAACACTGCGCCGTGCCGTTCGGCCCAGCGATGCATCGGGGTGCGGCGGATCGGGGCGTACAGCGCCTTGACGCTGCGCCCGGCGATGGCGCCGAAGGTGACCGGGGTGTAGGGCGGGCGGAAGGTGGTGACGCCGATCTCCGGAATGGTCCGGCCCATGGTCTGCGCCACGATGCCCAGCGCGTTGACGTTGCCGGTCTTGCCCTGGTCGGTGGCCATGCCGGTGGTGGTGTAGCGCTTGACGTGCTCGACCGAGACCATGCCCTCGCGCAGCGCCAGCCGCAGGTCCTTGGCGGTGACGTCGTTCTGGAAGTCGACGAAGGCGCGCACCGCATTGGCCGGCCGGTCCGACGGCACGTACCACAGCGGCTTGCTGTCGTCGGCCTCCGGCTCCTCCTGCGCGGTCTCGACCGCCGGCACCGCCACCGCCACCGCGGTCAGCCCGGCGGCCTCGGCCGCGCCGGCGCCGGCCACCAGGCCCTCCTGCAGCGCGTCGGCGAAGCGGATGGTGCCGGCGCAGCCGCCGGCCGACCGCTCGGCCTGGAAGCTGTCGCCGGGCATGAAGGTCGACCGCGCCTCGTCCCAGCGCAGGCGGCCGCGCGACTGCGACTGCAGGTTCAGCACCGGATTCCAGCCGCCGGACATGGCGACCGCGTCGCAGGCGATGGTGGTCTCGGCGCCGCGCCGCACCGACAGGCCGTCGGCGGCCAGCGGCATCAGCCGCACCTCGTTCACCCGCAGGCGGCCGGAGGTGCCGACGATGGCATGGCCGGCATAGACCGGCAGGCCGGCGGCGCGCGCCGCCCGGACCAGCGGCCCGTCGGGGTCGGGCCGGGTGTCGACGATCGCCGGCACGGCGACGCCGGCGGCGGCGAGGTCCAGGGCGGTGGCATAGGCGCTGTCGTCGCCGGTCGCGACCACCACGCGGTCACCGACCTTGACGCCCCAGCGGTTGAGATAGGCGCGCACCGCGCCGGCCAGGATGATGCCAGGCCGGTCGTTCTCGGCGAACACCAGGCTGCGTTCGATCGACCCGGTGGCCAGCACCACCTGCTTGGCCCGCACCTTCCACAGCCGCTGCCGCGGCGTGCCGGCCGGCACCGCATGCGGCGGGATGTGGTCGGCGACGCGTTCCAGCAGGCCGAGCCAGTTGTGGCCGTAATAGCCGAAGCCGGTGGTGCGCGGCAGCACCCGGACATCGGGCATCGCCGACAGCTCCGCCACCGTCGCCGCGACCCAGTCGAGCGCCGCGACGTCGCCGACCGACGCGGTCGGTTCCGACCGCAGCCAGCCGCCGAACCGGGCCTGGTCCTCGGCCAGGATCACCCGGGCGCCGGCGCGGGCGGCAGCCAGCGCGGCGCCGAGGCCGGCGATGCCGCCGCCGACCACCAGCACGTCGCAATGGACGTTCATATGGTCGTAGCGGTCGGGGTCGGGCTGGCGCGGCGACACGCCGAGGCCCGCGGCCTTGCGGATGAAGCGCTCATAGACCATCCAGGCCTTGGGCGAGCGCGGCCACATGAAGGTCTTGTAGTAGAAGCCGGCCGGGATCATCGGCGCGATCAGGTCGTTGACCGCCTGCAGGTCGAAGCGCAGCGACGGCCAGCGGTTCTGGCTGCGCGCCACCAGCCCGTCGAACAGCTCGACCTGGGTGGCGCGGGTGTTGGGGTCGGTCCGCGCCGCGTCGGGGCCCAGCTGGACCAGGGCGTTCGGCTCCTCCGGCCCGGCCGACACCACGCCGCGCGGCCGGTGGTACTTGAAGCTGCGGCCAAGCAGGTGCACGCCGTTGGCCAGCAGGGCCGAGGCCAGGGTGTCGCCGTCATAGCCGCGGTAGGACCTGCCGTCGAAGGCGAAGTCGGCGCTCTGGCTGCGGTCGATGTCGGCGCCGCGGCCGACCAGGCGATAGCGTTGGGTCATGGGGTCTGCCTGGCCATCACGTCTGGGGGCCGGAAACGCTGGCGGAATCGACCAGCGGCGTGTTGGCGGTGCCCCGCGCCGGTTCGCCTGATGGCGTCGGGATCGACTGGCCCTCGATCGCCGGCGGCGGGTCGCCGGCGCCGTAGATCGCCAGGATCTCATCGGTCGCGGTGTTGCGCGCGATGTTGAACCAGCGGCGGCAGCCATGGATGTGGACCCAGCGCTCGTAATGCAGCCCCTTGGGGTTCGAGCGCATGAAGACGTAGTCGGCCCATTCGGCGTCGCTCAGCTCGGCCGGGGCCGCCGGGCGGCGGATATGGGCCTCGCCGCCGCAGCGGAATTCGCGTTGGTCGCGGGTGCCGCACCAGGGGCAGTCGATCAGGAACATCGGGCGACCCTCTTCAATGCGCCACGGCGGCGGCGCCGTGCTCGGCCACCAGCGCGCCGGAGCTGAAGCGGTCGAGCGCGAAGGGGGCGGCGATGGCGTTGGGCTCGCCCCGGGCGATGGTGTGGGCGAAGACATGGCCGGAGCCGGGGGTGGCCTTGAAGCCGCCGGTGCCCCAGCCGCAGTTGATGAACAGGTTGTCGACCGGGGTCTTGCCGATGATCGGGCTGGCGTCCGGCGACACGTCGACGATGCCGGCCCATTGCCGCAGCATGCGCATGCGGCTGAAGATCGGGAACATCTCGACGATCGCGCCCAGCGTCTCCTCGATCACCGCGAAGCCGCCGCGCTGGGAGTAGGAGACGTAGCCGTCGATGCCGGCGCCGATCACCAGTTCGCCCTTGTCGGACTGGCTGACATAGGCGTGCACCGCGTTCGACATCACCACGCAGTCGATCACCGGCTTGATCGGCTCCGATACCAGCGCCTGCAGCGGGTGGCTTTCCAGCGGCAGGCGGAAGCCGGCGAGGTTGGCCAGCACCGAGCTGTGGCCGGCGGCGACCACCCCGACCTTGCCGGCGCCGATATAGCCGCGGCTGGTCTCGACCCCGACGACGCGGCCCTGTTCGGTGCGGAAGCCGGTGACCTCGCAGTTCTGGATGATGTCGACGCCACGGCTGTCGGCGGCACGGGCGTAGCCCCAGGCCACGGCGTCGTGCCGGGCGGTGCCGGCGCGGCGCTGCACGGTGCCGCCATAGACCGGGAAGCGGATGCTCCGGTCCGGGTTCAGCGCCGGGCAGAATTCCAGCACCTGCTCGCGGGTCAGCCAGTCGCTGTCGATGCCGTTCAGCCGGTTGGCGTGCAGCCGGCGCATCAGCTCGCGCGCCTCATGCGGGTCGTGGCAGATGTTCATCACGCCGCGCTGGCTGAACATCACGTTGTAGTTGAGGTCGGCCGACAGGCCTTCCCACAGCTTCAGCGCGTGCTCGTAGATGAAGGCCGAGGCATCGAACAGGTAGTTGGACCGGACGATGGTGGTGTTGCGGCCGGTGTTGCCGCCGCCGATCCAGCCCTTCTCCAGCACCGCGACATTGGTGATGCCGTGCTCTTTCGCCAGGTAGTGGGCGGTGGCCAGGCCGTGCCCGCCGCCGCCGACGATGACGACGTCATAGGCCGGCTTGGGCTCGGGCGAACGCCACGCCTTCTGCCAGCCTTCATGGTGCGACAGCGCATTGCGCGCGAGGGCGAAGAGGGAATAGCGCGTCATCGATCCGTGGCCGGTCCGGGTTGAGCGTGGGCATCGTGCAGAAGCGGGCGGCCGGTCGCGAGCTTAGGCGCGACATCGAGGCGTCGCCCTGCGCCAAGGCCGATGGCGGGCGTCCCGCGGCCCGGCAGGGATCGGGAACCGCGGGCCGGCCTGACGGCAATGTCGCAAAGAAGCGAGGCGACCGCGTCAGTCGACCGGGATCTCGCGGGTGCGGCCGACCCGGCGCAGCAGCGCCATCAGCTCCGGCTGCTCGACCGCGACGCGGCGGTACTGCGGGCGCAGCGCCTCGCGCAGCCGGCCCTTGGTGCCGAGTTGGGCCTCGGCATAGTCGATCATCACCGTGTTCGGCCAGGCCTGCGGCCGGATCGCGGCCAGCCGCGCCACCGCCTTCTCCTCCTCGCCCGGATCGCGCTGGGCGATCAGCATCAGCATCGCCGCGGTCGAGCGCGACACGCCCATATGGCAGTGGACCAGCAGGTGGCGCAGGCTTTCGCCCTCGGCCGCCATCGCCTCGCCGAATTCGAGGATCGAGGCGACATGGTCCGGCGTGGGGAAGATATGGCCCGGCAGCTCGTCGATGATGTCGTGGAAGCGCAAATCCAGCCGGCGATGCACCGCGAAGCCGTCGAAATAGGTCTCGGCCGGGGTGCCGGGATCGGCGATCGACAGCACATGGGTGACGCCGGCGGCGCGGAAGCTTGCGATCTCGTCGAGCCCGCAGACGGTGAGATGGCGGTCGGGGTGCAGCAGCATCGGTCTTCCCTCGTGTCTGCCGCATTGTCCCCGCCCGGCCGCCGCCGGGTCAAACGCCGATGGGGTGCGTCAGCCGTGCGGGGCCGGAATGCAGGCCTCCCAATCGAGTCAACACATCTGTGGACTTCTACAGAAGTGTGGATCATCATTATCTTGATGAACGCGCAAGAGCTGAAACGGCTGCTCGCCAAGCATGACTGTACCTTCGAGACGCATCGAGGAGGCAGCGGACATCTCACCGTTCGACGAGGCGATCGAGTCAGCCAGCTTCCGATGCATGGCGCTCACAAGGAGCTCGGCAAAGGTCTCGTGAACAAGATCCTGAAAGATCTAGGGCTGAAATGATGTTCATCTACAAAATCGAACTGACCCCGGACGATAACGATACATTTCTGGTGACCTGCCCGCTTCTTCCGGAGGTGACCAGCTTCGGGGACAGCATGGAGGACGCCAAACGCCACGCGGTCGATGCGATCGACGAGGCCCTGGCCGCGCGCGTTGCCGCTGGCGCGGATATCCCAGTCGAGGACAATGGGACGGTCGATCTGGATCGAGATTTGGCGTCCCTGGTCCGCGTGCCGCTGCAATCTGCGATCAAGACGCTGCTCCACATCGCATGTCGTTCAGTCGGTGTCAGTCGGGCTGAACTCGCCCGCCGCCTGGGTTGGCATCGGGAGCAGGTGGACCGCTTGTTTCGCTTCGACCATGCGACAAGGTTGGACCAGTACGATGCGGCATTCGGCGCGCTCGGCCGAGCACTCGACTTGGAACTGGCCTCTGCGGCGTAGCGGGACGATTTCCTCGTTCAGAACAGCCCTTCCACCTGGCCGTCGGCGTCCAGCCGGATGGCGTTGGCGGCGGGGACCTTGGGCAGGCCGGGCATGGTCATGATGTCGCCGCACACCGCGACCAGGAACTCCGCCCCCGCCGACAGCCGCAGCTCGCGCACCGGCACGACATGGTGCGACGGCGCCCCCTTCAGCGCCGGGTCGGTGGAGAAGCTGTACTGGGTCTTGGCGACGCAGATCGGGAAATGGCCGTAGCCGCCCTTCTGGTACTGGAGGAACTGGTCGCGCACCTGCTTGTCGGCGATGACGTCGTCGGCGCCATAGATCGAGGTCGCGATGGTCCGCATCTTCTCCCACAGCGGCACGTCGTCGTCGTACAGGGTGCGGAACTGCGAATGGCCGCCATCGGCCAGGGCCACCACCTTGCGCGCCAGCTCCTCGGCACCGGCGCCGCCATCGGCCCAGTGGGTGCAGACCTGGGCGTCGACCCCATGCTCGGCGCAATAGTCGCTGACCGCCTGCAGCTCGGCCTCGGTGTCGGCGACGAAGCGGTTGATCGCGACCACCGCCTGCACGCCGAACTGGCCGACATTGCGGATGTGGCGGCCGAGATTGGCCAGGCCCTTCTTCAGCGCCGCGACATTCTCGCGCCCCAGATCGTCCTTCGCCACGCCGCCATGCATCTTCAGGGCGCGGACGGTGGCGACGATCACCGCCGCCACCGGCTTCAGCCCGGCCTTGCGGCACTTGATGTCGAAGAACTTCTCGGCCCCGAGATCGGCGCCGAAGCCGGCCTCGGTGACGACATAGTCGGCCAGCTTCAGCGCCGTCTTGGTCGCCATCACCGAGTTGCAGCCATGGGCGATGTTGGCGAAGGGCCCGCCATGGACGAAGGCCGGGTTGTTCTCCAGCGTCTGCACCAGGTTGGGCATGAACGCGTCCTTCAGCAGCACGGTCATCGGCCCGTCCGCCTTCAGGTCCTTGGCCGTCACCGGCTTGCGGCTGCGGGTGTGGCCGACGATGATGCGGCCCAGCCGCGCCTCCAGATCCTTCAGGTCCTTGGCCAGGCAGAAGATCGCCATCACCTCCGACGCCACGGTGATGTCGAACCCGTCCTCGCGCGGGAAGCCGTTGGCGGCGCCGCCCAGGCTGGTGACGATGCCGCGCAGCGCCCGGTCGTTCATGTCCATCACCCGCCGCCAGGTGACCCGGCGGGTGTCGATGTCGAGCGCGTTGCCCCAGTAGATGTGGTTGTCGAGCAGGGCCGACAGCAGGTTGTGGGCGCTGCCGATGGCGTGGAAGTCGCCGGTGAAGTGCAGGTTGATCTGCTCCATCGGCACCACCTGGGCATAGCCGCCGCCGGCGGCGCCGCCCTTGACCCCGAAGCAGGGGCCCAGCGAGGGCTCGCGCAGGCAGATCGCGGCCTTCTTGCCGATCCGGTTCAGCCCGTCGCCGAGGCCGACGGTGGTGGTGGTCTTGCCCTCGCCCGCCGGCGTCGGGGTGATGGCGGTGACCAGGATCAGCTTGCCGTCGGGCCGGTCCTCGAGCCCGTCGACGAAGCCGGAGGCCAGCTTGGCGATGTTCGGGCCGTAGCTGTAGAGCGCGTCCGCCGGGATCCCGAGCTTCGCCCCGATCTCGACCACCGGCCGCATCTTCGCGGCGCGCGCGACCTCGATATCCGACGGTACCGACATGAATCTGCCCCCAAGCCAGCGTTTTGAGCCATCGTCGCATAGCATCCCGAAGGCGGCCCCGTCTGCGGCGACATTGCGCGACCCCGATGCGACACCCCGCGGATCCGGCCCCGAGCCATGCGTTTCCGCTGTTCGCCCCCATCCAGCCCGTCGCATGTAGCCTCTTTGTCGAATTTGCGACCCGTGCTACCGATTCGTCAGGCAGGCGCAAACGCCGCCGGGAGGCAGAGGGACCAATGGGCCAGGATTCAGGGTTCGACACCGAGACCATCGGGTTCCTGCTGATTCCGCAGTTCTCAATGATCGCCTTCACCTCGGCGGTCGAACCGCTGCGCATCGCCAACCGCATGGCCGACAAGACGCTGTACCGCTGGATCGTGCTGTCCAAGGACGGCCAGCCGGTCAAGGCCAGCAACGGCATCAGCGTCGGCGTCGACACCGCGCTGGCCGAGCTGAGCCGCCAGTCCGGCATCTCCAAGCCGCTCGACATGATCTTTGCCTGCTCCGGCCTGGGCATCGAGCGCTATCGCGACGACGAGGTCTTCGCCTGGCTGCGCCGGGCCGAACGCCAGGGCGTCGGCATCGGGGCGCTGTGCACCGGCTCGCACCTGCTGGCCCGCGCCGGCCTGCTGGGCGGCCACCGCTGCGCCATCCATTGGGAGAACCTGCCCGGCTTCGCCGAGACCTTCCCCGAGATCCCGGTGTCGAGCGACCTGTTCGAGGTCGACCGCAACCGCTTCACCTGTTCCGGCGGCACCGCGGCGATCGACATGATGCTGCACCTGATCGCGCTGCGGCAGGGCCGCGACCTCGCCACCAAGGTGTCCGAGCAGTGCCTGGTCGACCGCATCCGCAGCCCGCACGACCGCCAGCGCCTGCCGCTGCGCGCCCGCCTCGGCGTGCACAACCCGAAGCTGGTCTCGGCGATCGAGCTGATGGAGGCGAACATCGCCGAGCCGCTGCCGCAGGAGGAGCTGGCCGCCCATGTCGGGCTGTCGCGCCGCCAGCTGGAGCGGCTGTTCCGCAAGCAGCTGGGCCACAGCCCGGCGCATTACTACCTGGAACTGCGGCTGGAGCGGGCGCAGCATCTGATCAACCAGAGCGACCTGCCGATCGTCGATTTGGCCCTGGCCTGCGGCTTCGTCTCGGCGTCGCATTTCTCGAAATGCTACCGCCAGCTCTATGGCCGGTCGCCGCGCGAGGAGCGGGCGAACGCCATCCTGCGCGGTGTGCCGATGCCGGAACGACCGGTGCGCCAGAAGATCCTCGCTTGACGACGCAGCCCAGCTTTGCTGCGCTGCGTCATGAGAGGACTCGCAACGGAGGATGGTTCTGTGCATAGTCCGTGGCTTCGCGTAACGGCATCCCGGACCCGAATGCCCGTAGACCGGACCTGGCAGGCCTTTCTGGCCGCCGCCCGCCCCGTCGTCGAGACCTGCAGCACCCCATGACACGATTCTTTGTGACCGGCACCGACACCGATGTCGGCAAGACCCTCGCCTGCGCCTGCCTGGCCGTTGCCTGGGACGCGGATTACTGGAAGCCGGTGCAGACCGGCCTGGCCGAGGAGCCGGGGGACACCGCGACCATCGCCGCGCTGACCGGCATGTCCGCCGACCGGCTGCAGGCGCCGCGCTATTCCTTCCAGGCGCCGCTGGCCCCCGTGGCCGCCGCGGCGCTGGAGGAGAGCGAGATCGACCCGGCCGCCATCGTGCCGCCCTTCTCGACCCGGCCGCTGCTGATCGAAGGTCCCGGCGGCGGGCTGATGGTGCCGCTGGACTGTTCGACCCTGGCGGTCGACCTGCTGTCGGTGTGGCGCTACCCCACCATCGTGGTGGCGCGCAGCGCCCGCGGCACGATCAACCACACCCTGCTGACGATCGAGGCGCTGCGCGCCCGGAAGATCCCGATCGCCGGGGTGGTGATGAACGGCCCGCTGAACGGCGGCAACCGCGCCGCGATCGAGAAGCATGGCGGCGTGCCGGTGATCTTCGAGATCCCGGAGCTGCAGCGCGTCACCCGCGCCGTGATCGCCGAGCTGGCCCATGCCGTGCCGCCGCTGGGCGAGATCCTGGCCGAAGCCATCGCCGCCTGAGGCGGCGAACGCCCCCTCCTCGTCATTGCGAGGAGGCGAAGCCGACGAAGCAATCCATAGTCCCGCACGAACGGCCCGATGGATTGCTTCGCTACGCTCGCAATGACGGGTTTGGAATTCCACACAGAAACAGAACGGGCCCCCCTGAGGCGCCCGTCTTCATTCCGGAACGGCGGTTCGGATCAGTCCAGCGACTCGTCCATGGCGAAGCCGCCGCGGCCGTCGAAGGTGAAGCGGCCGTCCTGCATCGCCTTGACCCAGCGCGCCGACCGCTCGAGCCCGCCGAAGGCGAATAGGTGCAGCTGGGCCAGGCCGCAGCCCTGCTCCTTGGCGCGATAGTCGGCGAGTTCGACCAGCAGCTTGTCCGGCACCGACACCGAGGCCAGCTTGGCGATGTTCATCGCCTGGCGGGTCAGGAAGCGGATCGACGGGCCGACGCCGCACATCGCGGCATAGTGGATCAGGCTCTTCAGCTTGGCCGGGCCGGCCAGGCCGAGATGGATCGGCAGCGCGTTGCCGGCGCGGCGCAGGCTGCGGTCCCAGGCGATGATCGCCTCGGCGTCGAAGCAGAACTGGGTGGCGATGTACATCGCCGTGCCGGTCGCCTTGGCATAGGCGTTCTTCTCGACCACGGCGCGGGCGATCTCGTCGGCCGGGATGTCTTTGCTGCCCTCTGGGTGGCCGGCGACGCCGATGGTCTTGATGCCGTGCTTCTGCAGCAGCCCGGTCTCCAGCACCTGCATGCTGCGGTCGAACGGGCCGGCGGGGGTCGAGACGCCGCCGCCGATCACCAGCACCTGGTCGACGGCCGCTTCGCCGGCGAGGCGGCGCAGATAGTCGTCGAGCTGCGCGTGGCTTGCCAGGCTGCGGGCCGCGATGTGCGGCACCGGCACCAGGCCTTCGCCGCGCAGCCGGGCCGCGGTCTGCACGATTTCGCCGAGATCGGCGCCCGGCAGCATGGTGATGTAGACGGGGGTCTCAGGCGCCAGATGCGCGCCGTAGCTGGCAGTCTTGGCGGCGATGCCGGGGGCGGTCTCGATCGACAATCCGCGGAACAGATCGACCACCGCCGTCTTGGGCGTGGGCAGGGAGACGATCTTCGCGGTCGACCGATTGAACCCGAGCATTCACCGACCTCCATGGGCACGGCGCCAGCACCGGCGCTTGATCACAAGATGGTGACGACAGGGCTTTCCTGCTGCATCGGCGACGACCGGAACTGTCCGGAAGGCGACACCGCGGCGCGATTGCGACAGGTACGGCTGCGATGGCCATCCCCAATTTCGACATGGTCGGCTGGTGACCTGGGCCGGTCACTACGCCCGGAGGACCGCATGCGCGCCCCGCTTCTGCTCGCCGCCCTGCTGCTGGCCGGCACCGCCGTGCCCGCCCTGGCCTTCGACTGCACCAAGGCGCGGTCGCCGGTGGAGAAGGCGATCTGCGCCATGCCGGAGGCCAAGCGGGCCGATGACGCCATGAGCGCCGCCTATGCCGCCCTGCAGGCCGGGATGGACAAAGCGCACGGCCAGGTGCTGCTGCGCAACCAGCGCAGCTGGCTGCAGCAGCGTGAGGCGCGCTGCCGCGACTGGAGCCAGGAGACGGTCAAGATCGACGGCGCCTGCCTGGCACGCGAGACCGAGTCCCGCCGCCGCCTCCTGACCGGCGAAGCGGAGTATGCCGGCCCGGGCGCCCTGCCCTTCCGCCCGAGCTTCAGCGAGCGGATCGAGCCGGCGCACAAGGTCGAGGTGTCGATCGCCGTGCCGCAGCTCGCGGCCGGGGCAGGCCCTGCGCCCGGGCTCGATGCGCTGCTGCAGGCGACAGCAAAGACCGCCGACGACCCGGTCGACGATGATCCGCACTACAACTACGACGCCGGCTACACCATCACCTATGACAGCGGCGAGCTGGTATCGGTGGTGTTCGATATTTACGTCGACCACGGCGGCGCGCATGGGCAGGGCGTGCAGGCGGCCGCCAATTACGCGCCGATGCTGGGGCGGGCGCTGAAGGCCGACGACCTGGTCGACGACAAGGGCGTCACTGCCCTGACCAACCTCTGCCGTGCCCAGCTGCGCCAGGAAAAGATCCGCCGCGGCGCGGACGCCGATGCGGTCGATGGCGACCTGACCGACAAGGCCGTGGGGGACGGCATCCGGACCATCGAGTCGTGGCAGTTCCGCCGCGACGGGGCCGCCATCCATTACGACGCCTATGAGATCGGCGCCTATGCCGAAGGGTCGTATGACTGCACCATTCCCTGGCCGGTGCTGCGCAAGGCGGCGAAGCCCGACGCGCCGCTGCCCCGCAGCTAGCTAGGCCGCCGCGGCCAGGATTTCCTTCGCCACGTCGATGAAGGCGCGCAGCTTCGGCGCGGTGCCGGCGCGCCGGGGGTGGTAGAGGAACAGCCCGGCCTCCTCGATCGCCGTCGCCGGCAGCAGCCAGCGCAGCCGGCCGTCGCGCAGCTCCTGCCGGACCAGCGGTTCGAACACATAGGCGATGCCGGCGCCGGCCAAGGCGAGGTCCTTGGCGTAGCTGGAATCGGTGACCCGCACCGTGCCGGTCACGCCGACCGCGACGTCCTCGCCATCCTGCACCAGGTCCCAGGCATAGACGCCGCCGGAAGCGAGCAGGCGGAAGCCGATGCAGTTGTGCCGGGCCAGCTCGGCGATGGCGGCCGGTTCGCCCCGCGCCGCGAGATAGGCCGGCGCCGCCACCATGATCGCCCGGAACGGCGGGGTCAGCCGCACCGCCACCATGTCCTGCGCGATCATGCCGCCCAGGCGCACCCCGGCGTCGAAGCCTTCGGCGACGATGTCGGCCAGCCGGTCATCGCTGGTGACCTCGACCACCAGCTCCGGATGGCGCCGGGCCAGTTCCAGCAGGATCGGGGTCAGCGCGATCGGCTGGGCGATGCGCGGCACGTTGAGGCGCAGCACCCCGGTCACCCGGCCGCCGGCCAGGCGCAGCCGTTCGAGCCCGTCCTGCAGGTCCTGCAGCGCCGGGCCGAGGGTGGCGACGAAGCCCTGCCCCGCCTCGGTCAGCGCGACGCTGCGGGTGGTGCGGGCGAACAGCGGCGCGCCGATCCGGTCCTCGACCATCCGCACGGCGTGGCTGACCGCGGACGGGCTCATCCCCAGCTCCCCCGCCGCCGCCGCGAAGCCGCCGCGCCGGGCCACGGCCAGGACCACCGGCAGATGGGGCAGCAGGTCACGATCCATTCATGCACCCGATCGCACAGTCATTGCGAACTGAACCATATTATCAACGAACCGATCGCAGGCCATCCTTCTCCGCACACCCCCATTCCGGGGTCCGATCCGGAGAGCATCATGCCCAAGACCTGGTTCATCACCGGCGCCTCGTCCGGCTTCGGCCGCGCCTTCGCCGACCATGCCCTGGCCCAGGGCGACGCCGTGGTCGCCGCGGTCCGCACCGTCGCGAAGCTGGACGACCTGGCGGCGCAGGCGCCCGACCGGGTGCTGGTCCTGCCGCTCGACGTCGACCGGCCGGGCGCCGCCCAGGCGGCGGTCGATGCGGCGGTGGCGCGCTTCGGCGGCATCGACGTGCTGGTCAACAACGCCGGCTACGGCATCGTCGGCGCGGTCGAGGAGACGCCGGAGGCCGAGCTGCGGGCGCAGATGGAGACCAATTTCTTCGGCGCCGCCGCCGTGATCCGTGCCGCGCTGCCGGTGCTGCGGGCCCAGCGCCGCGGGGCGATCGTCAACATCTCCAGCCTGGGCGGGCAGCTGTCCTTCGCCGGGTTCAGCGCCTATTCGGCCTCGAAATTCGCGCTCGAAGGCCTGTCGGAGGCCCTGGCGCAGGAGCTGGCGCCGTTCGGCATCAAGGTACTGATCGTCGAGCCCGGCGCGTTCCGCACCGGCTTCCATGGCGGCGCCCTGCGTCCCATGCCGGTGATGGCCGCCTATGCCGAGACGGTCGGCAAGACCCGCGACTTCGCCCGCGGCCTGCACGAGGCCCAGGAGGGCGACCCGCGCAAGGTCCCCGCCGCGGTCGAACGGGCGCTGGCGGCGGCGCGGACGCCGCTGCGGCTGCAGCTGGGCGCCGATGCCGTGGCCATGGTGCGCGAGCATGCCGAGACCCTGCTGGCCGAGCTGAAGGCCTGGGAGGCGGTGGCGCTGGCGACCCGGGTCGAAGCGATCGGGGCCTAGCCGATCGGCAGCCCCTCCACGGAGTTCACCGCCTCTATCGTGAAGGAGAAGCCAAGGGCCGGCCATTGTCGAAGCCTCGGGCGCCGCGGCACAGTGGGCGCGGGCGCCGCCGGCGCCCGACACACAGGAGCACCCGTCCCTTGCCCCGGCCGACCCGCGACGCCGCGCCCGAACCGACCCCCGACTTCCAGCCCCCCGTGCGGTCGGCGAAGCTGGCCGACCAGCTCTATGAGCAGGTGCTGGCCAAGATCGTCTCGGGCGAGTTCGCGGAGGGCGACAAGCTGCCGTCGGAGACCCGGCTGGGCGGCCTGTTCGGCGTGTCGCGGCCGGTGGTGCGCGAGGCGCTGTCGCGGCTGCAGGCGGACGGGCTGGTTGCCGCCCGCCACGGCGCCGGCAGCTTCGTCCGCCACCGGCCGCGCACCGAGTTCCAGAGCGTCGCGCCGATCGGCAGCATCGCCGACCTGATGCGCTGCTTCGAGTTCCGGGTGGCGCTGGAGGGCGAGGCCGCCTGCCTGGCCGCCGAGCGGCACACCGCGGCCGAGCTGACGGCGATCGAGGAGGCGCTGGCCGCCCTGGACCGGGTGATCGAGACCGGCGCGTTGGGGGCGGAGGAGGACAACGCCTTCCACATCGCCGTCGCCCGGGCGGCGCAGAACGACCTGTTCACCACGGCGCTGGAGAGCCTGGGCCGGCATGTGCTGAACGGCATCCATGTCGCCCGCATCCTGTCGCTGGCGCACAACCGGTCGCGGCTGCGCCTGGTGCAGGACGAGCATGTCGCCGTGGTCGAGGCCATCCGCCGGCGCGACCCCGACGGCGCCCGCAACGCCATGCGCCGCCACATCGAGAACGCCCGGCTGCGCGTCCTGGGCCGGGCCGACGTGCCGCCGGACGACAAGCCCGACGCCGTTGGCGGGTCGTGATCCCGATCAGCGCTGCTCGGCGGCGATGCGCAGGCCCAGCGCGATCAGCAGCACGCCGGTGACGCCCTCGATGGCGCGGCGGATGCGCGGCCGGCGCAGCACGTCACCGGCCTTGGCCACGGCGACGGCATAGGCGGCGAGCCAAGCGAAGGTCATCAGGCTGAACACCAGCCCGAGGGCCAGGAAGACAGCGAAGGCCGGCTGCCCGTCCGGCACGAATTGCGGCAGCAGGCTGGCGAAGAACACCGCCATCTTCGGGTTGCCGAGATCGCTGACCAACCCCTGGCGGAACGCCGTGCCCCGGCCGAGCCGCCGCGCCTGCGCCGTGGTTGCGGCGTCGGCCATGCCGGGGCGCCAAGCCGCGCGCAGGGCGTGCAGGCCGAGCCAGACCAGATAGGCGGCGCCGGCGTATTTCACCGCCAGGAACAGCGGCTCGGACGCCACCAGCAGGGCGACGATGCCAAGGCTGGTGGCGAAAGCCCAGACCGCCTGGCCGAGCGACACGCCGAGCGCGGTGAAGATGCCGCCGGCGCGGCCGCCGAGCAGGGCGTTGCGCACCGTCACCGCGGTGTCCGGCCCGGGCGTGACGATGACCAGCAGCGACACGCCGAGAAACGCCAGGATCGACCCCGTCACCATGTCCTCTCTCCTCCGCGCCCGTGAGCCGAAGTCCCGACGGTAGCGGGGCGGCCCGCCGGGTGTCGAGTCGCCGGCGTCACCGCCCGCCTCGGCGCACGCCGAAGCTGGCGAGGAAACCGAGGGTGCCGAGCACGGCGGCGACGCCGAACACCCAGGCGGCGGCGTGGATGATCTCGGCCGCGCCGCCGGCCCCGGCCATGCCGGCCTCGTTGGCGACCAGCCCCGACACCGCCGCGCCGATGGCGTAGCCGCCGGATTGCAGCGTCGGCAGCAGGCCCGAGGCGGCGTCGCGTTCGCCCGGCCGCGCCGCCTCCATCACCGCCTGGCTGAGGAAGGCCCAGGACAGGCCGAAGCCGGTGCCGATCAGGATCTGGCACAGCATCAGCAGCCAGGGCTGGCCGGACACCAGCGCGACCATCACGCCGAGCAGGCCGACCGCGAGCAGGAACGGCCCGAGCCGGATCAGCCGGGCCTGCACCGCGGGCCGGGCGACATTGGCGACCAGGATGGCCGACCCGCTCCAGGACAGCGCCATCAGGGCGCTGACATAGCCGGCCATGGTCGGGCCGTAGCCCCAGAGATGCTGGATGGTGATGTTGAGGTAGACCGAGGTCGCGGCCTGGGCCAGCGGCATCAGCAGCACCACCCACAGCCCGGCCCCGACCGTCGAGCGGAAGGTGAAGGCGTCGGACGGGAACAGCCGGTCGGGGCTGCGGCGGTCGAGCAGCACCACCCCGGCCAGCACCGCCATCGCCGCGGCGACGCAGAGCGCGGCCTGCCAGCTGTGCGGCACGATGCCGGCGACCGACACCAGCATGATGCCGACGGCGCAGCCGGACAGGCGCAGGAACGGCACCGCGACCCGCTTGCGCTCGCCGCGGTCCGGCGGCACCACCACGGCGACCAGGGCGACGAAGATCAGGATCAGCGGCACGTTGATCAGGAAGGCGGCGCGCCAGGACACGGTCTCGGTCAGCACGCCGGACAGCAGCGGTCCGCCGAAGGCGGCGGCCGCCCAGACGATCGCCTCGGCCCCGAACACCTTGGGCAGCAGCCGCGACGGGAACAGCTCGGGGATCAGGGCGTAGCAGATCGCCGCGATCACCCCTTCGCCGGCGCCCTGGAACAGCCGCCCGACCAGCACCATCGGCATCGACCCGGCCAGCCCGGCGACCAGGGTGCCGACCAGGAAGGCGGCGGCCGAGGCCATCAGCGCCGGGCGGGTGCCGATGCGGTGCTTGATCATCGCCGCGGCGGCGCCGCCGACGATCGCCGCGACCAGATAGACGGTGAAGGCCCAGCTGATCAGGTCGACGCCGCCGAGTTCGGTCACCGCCGTCGGCAGCGAGGTCGAGACCAGGAAGCCGTTGAGGGCGTAGAGCGCCACGCCGAGGCACAGGGTGGCGACGGCCGCGCCGTAGCGCCGGGTGAACAGCTCACCCCACCGGCCACCGATCGTCTCCTCCATGGTCTCGTCCTTTTTGCAAGTTGGCTCTTGCTATATCCGGCCGATTAAAAAAGCAACTGCTTTGAAAAATGCGTGACCGGCAACGTCGATCTGGAGAGGGAGGATAGGTCGGTGAGGCCGCAGAGCGTACCGTTCAAGAGCGATCGCTGCCGACCGTGGCGCCCGTCATCGGCCGCAGCCGGCCCGTTGCGGAGGGCGGCCGCGATCCGGCGCTCCTGCGCTTTCCAACTCAGCCGCCGGTCTTCAGCAGAGCGGTCCGGACCGAGAGGATGTCGCTCCGCAGCCTTCGCAAGGCATCCTCGGAAAGCCCGGTGGCCCCATCGACGCAGGACGGGAAGTCGCGGGCCTTGTCCCGCAAGGCCGCGCCCGCTTCGGTCAGGCGCACGCGCACCTGGCGCTCGTCGTCCGGGTCGCGACGGCGCGCCAGAAGTCCCATCCCTTCGAGCCGCTTGAGCAACGGCGTCAAGGTGCTCGATTCGAGGAACAGCGTCTCGCCCAGGCTGCCGACGGTCCGGTCGTCCTTGGCCCAGAGCGCGACCAGCACGAGGTATTGCGGATAGGTCAACCCCAGGGCCGACAGCAGCGGTTTGTAGACGCGGTTGAATGCGTGGCCCGCCGAATAGACCGCGAAGCAGATGAAATCGTCCGGAACCGGGGCTGTGTCGGACATGAGGGGACTCCAGGCTGATCGGGCGAGCCCTGTCTCGCCATCCTCTAGATAAGTCGTGCGCGATCATATCGCAAGGTATTGACATCGCCGATCGATGAGCACATTTAGTTATCGAGCGATTATATCGCTCACGATATTAATGTATCCCCGAGGTGTCCGCCATGGACCTGCATGCCGATGGCCGACGGAAATATCCGAGATCGAAGTTGCTGGCGTCATCCGCCGGCCGCGGCTGGTCGACGATCGCCGCCGAGCTCCGCTCCCATCCCGCAGGCCGGATCGTCTCCGTCGCCCAGCAGAGCGTCGAGATCGTCATCGCCGTCTGCGGCAGCGATGACGGTTTCGTCATCCGCACCGGTGCGGGGCGGCGGCAGCAGGCCCGGCCGACATCGGGCACCATCTGGCTGGCCCCGATCGGCATCGGCGACGAGGAGATCACGATCACCGCCCCGATTCCCGAGGCCTTGCACCTGTATCTGCCGGCCCGGCAGTTCAACCTGCTGGCGGATCGGTACAACCTCGCCGGATCGCCGATTCACGCCATCCAGTACCGGGGCGGCCTGAACGACGAGCTGATCCGCCAGATCGGCCTGTCCGTGCTGACGGAGATGATGCGGGAAACCTCGACCGGCCGCATGTTCGCGGAGGTCTCGTCCCTGATGCTCGCAGCCAGGCTGGCGCACGACTATGCCGACAGCAGCGCCCTCGATCCCGGCCCGGGCCGTCCGCATCGGCTCGACAATGCGCGGCTGCGCCGGGTGCTGGACCACATCGAGCGGCATCTGGAGGATGAGATCGTCGTCGCAGGCTTGGCTGAGATGGCCCATCTGAGCACCTTCCATTTCACTCGGATGTTCACGGCCGCGGTCGGCATCCCGCCCTACCGCTATGTCAGCCGCCGGCGCCTTGAAAATGCGATGGCCATGCTCGCCGTCGGCAGGCTGCCGCTCAGCGAAATCGCGCACCGGTCCCGCTTCTCGTCACAGGCGAGCTTCAGCCGCGCGTTCCGCCGCGCCACCGGCATGACCCCGGGCGAATACCGGCGCCTCGTCCGCTAGGCCGCCGCCGGGCCGGATTTCCGGGCCGATCGCAAGCACGGTCAAGACCACAGCAGGCTCGGGAAAGACGCGCCTCGGCCGGCCTTCCTAGCCTGGGGCGTTCAAAGCCGGTTCCGCGCCGAAGGCCGCAGCCGGCCCCCCCATGACGAACAGCCGGATCCCCCATGACCCGCTTTCCGAAACTCGCAGCCCTGATCACCGGAGCCTGTCTCATGACCCAGCTTGCCGCGGCCGCGTCCCCGGACCCCGCCACCGACCCGCGCATCGATCCCCAGGTCCGGTCGTTCCTGTCCGGGATCAACAAGGACCCCAGCCCATTCTGGGAACTGCCCCAGCCGAAGCCGCAGGACATCCTGACCGGCCTGCAGTCGCAGACCGCGGTCGACATGTCCGGCGTCACCACGACCGAGCGCACCGTCACCGTGGATGGGCGGCCGGTGAAGCTGTACGTCATGACGCCCGACCACCCGGCCGCGAAGCCGGGCGTGCTGCTGTTCATCCATGGCGGCGTCTGGATCGTCGGCAATTTCCAGAACCACCAGCGCCTGCTGCGCGACCTCGTCGTCGGGTCCGGGCAGGTCGGCGTGTTCGTCGAATACACCTCGCTTCCGGCCGCGAAGTTTCCGACCCAGCTGGAGGAGAGCTACGCCGCGCTGACATGGGCCTCCGCTCATGCCAGCGAATTCGGCGCGGATGGCAGCCGCATCGCCGTGGCCGGCAACTCCGTCGGCGGCAACATGGCCGCGGCGCTGACGCTGATGACCCGGGACCGCAACGGGCCGAAGATCAGCTACCAGGTGCTGTTCATTCCGGCGACCGACGCCAGCGTCGATACCGAATCCTATCACGACTACGGGATCGGCCGCTTCCTGGCCCGCGCCTTCATGAAGTATGGCTGGGACCTCTACGCGCCCGATGCGAAGACGCGCGACAACCCCTATGTGTCGCCGCTGCGGGCGACCATCGACCAGCTCAAGGGCCTGCCCCCCGCGCTGGTCATCACCGCGGAGAACGACCCGTTGCGCGACGAGGGCGAGGCCTATGCCCGGAAGCTGAAGGCGGCCGGCGTCGAGGTCGCGGCGGTCCGCTACAACGGCACGATCCATGACTTCGTGCTGCTGAACGCGCTGCGCCATGTGCCCTCTACCGAGGCGGCCATCGAGCAGGCCAGCGAAGGCCTTCGCCGGCATCTCGAGCCGTAACCAACGACGGACTCGGCGCGGCGGGGCTGCTCCGCCGCGCCTGTGTCGCGACATCGACGACGGCGTCCGCCCCACAGGCGCGGGGCGGACGCCATGTTGATTGCGTGCCCCATATCCTGTTCGTTGTTTGCCCTATGAACAGGGCGCACTCCGCCAGCGCTGTCCAGGCCGCCCGCCGCGAACCGGCCCGGGACCTGCCAGGAAGAGACGGACCGTATCACCTTGACGGATCAGCCCAATATACAAGCCCATCTATCAAATACAGAAAATGCAGATCAATTTGTCTATACATCAAAGACGCAAACCTTGACTGTATAAGTCCGACATACTATCATAAACTTCTTAATTATTGCGCCAATAAGGACATATTATTATGCAGCAAGCGTTCGGCAGCATCAGCGGCAGCGACGGCTCGATCCTGTGCGGTTCCGGAAATTTCTCGGTCGAAAAGACCGGCAAGGGCACGTTCACGATCACGCTGCAGGGCTCGTCTTCGATCCCCCCGGTCGTGGCGGCCACCCCGGGCGACCAATACGTGACCGCGTCGATCGTCATCCCGTCGACAGATGGTGGAAACGGCAGGCAGCCCAGCTTCAACCTGATAACGGGCTACACCGATCAGGGCAGCAACAACCCGATGGACATCTATGTCGTCAACTTCATCGCGGCCTGGACTTAGCCCGTATATCTCACACCCCCTGCGTCCTGCGCCGGTTCAAAATGCCGGCGGGGCAGGAGAGCGGCGCAGCGCGATGCGGTGGCATCGGGCAAGCCGTTCGACGCACCGCGTCGGCATTTTCAACCGGCCCGGAGGGTCGTCTTGCGGCGGCCGCCTGCGGGGGCGGGCCGCTCAACCGTATGGCCCCATACGTTTTTCGCGTCCCGCCCCCGCAGCCGACTCGCCGCAAGGCGACGCAGGGCGTAGGGGGTGTGAGATATTCGGGCTAGGGCCGCAACATCGTCGGACCCCGCCCGGTCACAGTCCCGGGCGGGCGATCCGATAAAGCACATGCGGGCGCAGTTCGTCGCCCGGCGGAACCGTGACGTCTTCGAAGTCGCTATCGGGGACATGGGCCAGGCCCAGGCGCTCCATGGCGCGGCGTGACGGGAGGTTGATCGCCGAGGTGTAGCCGATCACCTGCGGCAGGCCGAAGCGGGACCAGGCGGCGCCCAGGCAGGCCTGGCCGATCTCCGTCGCATAGCCCTGGCGCCAGAAGGCGCGGCCGAGGATCCAGCCGATCTCGGCCGGGTGGTCGCCCGGCACCTCGGGGCCGGGGCGGGACAGCCCGCCGCCCCCGACCAGCGCGCCGTCCGCCTTGCGTTCGACCGCCACGAAGCCGAAGCCGCATTCCGCCAGCGCCGCGATCGCGTCGTCGATCACGGCGCTGGTCTCGGCAAAGCTCAGCAGGCTGGGATGATAGTACCGCCGGACCTCGGGGTCTGCGTTGATCGCCGCGAAGTCGACGCGGTCGGAATCTTCCCAGGGGCGCAGGATCAGCCTGGGAGTCTCGAATCTCATGGTTCGCCTCTCGCCGGTCGCGCCGGCCCTCGAAGCGCCGGCCCGGACCCGCGAGTCTCAGGCCGGCCTTGTCCGGTATTCTGCCGATGGGCCGGCGCCGACGTCAGCGCACAGGCCGGGAGGGCCGAAGGCGCGGTCCCGTCCTACTCCAGCATGCCGAGGGCCTGCTTGTAGAGGTCCAGCAGCTCTTCCTGCTCGCGACGGTCATCCTGCTCCATCTTCCGCAGGCGGATGATCTGGCGAATGATCTTGTTGTCGAAGCCGGTGCCCTTGGCCTCGGCATAGACATCCTTGATGTCGCCCGCGATCCCGGCCTTCTCCTCTTCGAGGCGCTCGATGCGCTCGATGAACGACTTCAGGCGATCCGCGGCGATACCACCGACATCCGACATGGGCTGGTCCTTCGACGAAATTGGCAACGGGCGACGAAATTGGCAACAGGGCGAGGCGATCGGGCCTGCTCAGGGCGCGGGACCATAAAGCGCCGCCGCCGGGCCGGCAAGCGCGGCCGGACGGGGCCAGCGCCGGCGCGGGATTGCGCCCGGCAGAGTGCCGCCGGGACCGGCCGGGAGCGATTCGCGCCCGGGATCGGGGTCAGTGCTTGTGCGAGGCGTCGAAGGCCTTCTGCTGACCGGCCGAGGCATCCTTCTGGTGCTTGGCCTTCCAGCTCTCATACGGCTCGCCATAGACCGCCTCGCGCGCCGCCGGGTCGGACAGCGGAATGCCCCGCTGCTCCGCCGCCTCGCGGTACCAGCGCGACAGGCAGTTGCGGCAGAAGCCGGCCAGGTTCATCAGGTCGATGTTCTGCACGTCGGTCCGCCCGCGCAGATGCTCGACCAGGGTGCGGAAGGCGGCGGCCTCCAGCTCGGTGCGGGTCTTGGCGTCGATCTCGGTCATGGCGGGGTCCACGGGGTCAGGATGCGGTGGCGGGCGGGTCTTCCGACAGCCCGGTCTTGGTCTCCAGGATCAGCCAGTCGACGACGCGGCGCAGCGCCTCGGCCTCGTCGACGCCCTGGGCCAGGGCCTCATAATATGTGGCGAGCTGGCGGTGGGCGGAAGTGCCACGGGCCAGGATGTCGCGCGCCTGGGCGATCTCGGCCTCGCAGCCCAGCGCCGCGGCGTCCACGGCCACCAGCACCATGACCTCCTCCAAGAGCTCGGCATAGGGCACCAGCTTGCCCTTGCCCCAGTCGATCAGCCCTTCCTCGAAGCCGTAGCGCATGGCGCGCCAGCGGTTCTCCTCGATCAGCACGCTGCGGTAGCGGCGCCAGGCGATGTTCTGGGCGCGCAGCCGCCACAGCATGCGCAGCAGGCACAGGTACAGCGCGGCGACGGTCAGCCCGTCCTCGACCCGGGTGCAGACGTCGGAGACCCGCATCTCCAGCGTCGGGAAGCGGGCGGAGGGGCGGATGTCCCACCAGATCTTGCTGCCGTCCTCGATCACCCCGGCCTGGACCAGCGAGGCCAGCGCCGATTCGTATTCGCCATAGCTCTGGAACTCCTCCGGCATGCCGGTGCGCGGCAGCTCGGAGAACACGGCCAGGCGGTAAGATTTCAGCTTGGTGTCGGTGCCCTGCCAGAACGGCGAGGAGGTGGTCAGCGACAGCAGGTGGGGCAGGAAGTAGCGGATCTGCCGCATCAGGTCGATGCGCAGGTTGGGGTCCTCGATCCCGGCATGGACATGGGCGCCGCAGATCAGGAGGCGCCGCACCGGCACGCCGAGGTCGCGCGCCAGCTGGTCGTAGCGGCTGCGGTCGGTGTGCTTCTGCGGCCGCCAGGTGCCGAAGGGATGGGTCGAGGCCGCGATGATGGCGAGGCCGTGCCGCTCCGCCTCCTCCACCACCGACCGGCGCAGCCGCTTAATCTCGGTCCGCGCCTCGCCGATGGTCCGGCAGACGGGGGTGCCGACCTCGACCTGGCAGCGGAAGAATTCGCGGGCGACGCTGCCGGCATGCCGGTGCTCCAGCGCCTCGACCAGCTCGGGCGGCGGGTCGGCCACCAGGTCGCGGCTGACCGGGTCGACCAGCAGGTACTCTTCCTCGATGCCGAGGGTGAAGGCGGGTTCCCCGGACACGGTGTGCCTCATGCGACGGCCTGCAGCGGCTGGTAGAGGGCCGGATCGGCCAGGATCGGGGTGAAGATGTCGGCCATGCGGTCGGCCCAGGCCTCGGCCGCCGCGTCGGCGGCGATCAGGTCCTGGCGCATCTCGATCAGCACATGGGGCAGGCCGCGCGGCTCGGCATGCGAATGCATGGTGTAGCCATGGGCGTTGCGGCCGGAATAGGGCTGGTTGTCGCCGACCGTGATTTCCGGGTCCTGGCGCAGCGCCTCCATCAGCGGCAGCGGGATGCGGCCGTCGTCGCGCCACAGCACCCCGACCTGCCAGGGCCGGGCAAAGCCGCGCATGACAGGGGTGAAGCTGTGCAGCGACAGCAGCGCCGGCGCCGGGCAGCGCGCCTGCACCCGTTCGAGCTGCCGGGTGATGGCGTCGTGGTAGGGATGGAACAGCGCCGCCGCCCGGGCCGCCGCATCCTCGGCACTGACCCTGGCATTGCCCGGCACGATCACCCCGTCGCTGATGGCGCAGATCGAGGTCGGGTCGTCGAGCTGGCGGTTGGGGTCGAGGACCAGCCGGGAATAGCCGTGCAGCAGCAGCGGCGCGTCCAGCCGTTCGGCCAGGCGGCGGGAAAAGGCGGCGATGCCGATGTCATAGGCGACATGGCGGTCGAGCGCCTCCGGCCCCAGGCCGAGCCGGCCGAGGGATTTCGGAAAGGCGCGGCCGGCATGATCGGCCACCAGCAGGGCGCAGGCCTTGCCGTCGGGGTTGACCAGCTCGAAGGCCGGCGGATCGTCGGGGCTGAGGAGCGTCATCCGACAAACCCTAGCAGGGCGCCGCGACGCTGTGGAGAGCGGCGCGATGCGGCGGCCTCGCGCATATCGTGGCTCGTATGCATCCCGGCAAATTGTCTGACATGATGTTGTCTGACAAGATGGACGGATCGCACAAACCGAGGTGAGCCCGATGACCAGCCCCCTGCCCGTCTTCCCCGACCTCGCCGGCAAGGCGGTGCTGATCACCGGCGCCAGCACCGGCATCGGCGCCGCCGCGGCCCGCGCCTTCGGCCACAATCGCGCCAGGGTGGCGGTCAACTTCAACGCCAGCCGCGCGGCGGCCGAAGCCGTCGTGGCCGACATCCAGGCGGCCGGCGGCGAGGCCATCCTGGCCCCGGGCGATGTGACCAGGCCGGAGACGGCACAGCGCCTGGTCGAGCAGACCGTGGCGGCCTTCGGCGGCCTCGACGTGCTGGTCAACAACGCCGGCGCCCTGGTCAAGCGCACGCCGGTCGCCGACTACAGCGACGAGTTCGTCGACGCGGTGCTGGACCTCAATGTCCGCCACGTTGTCCGCTTCCTGCGCGAGGGTGCGGCGCAGATGCGCCGGCAGGGAAGCGGCGGGTCGATCATCAATCTCAGCTCGATCGCCGCACGCAGCGGCGGCGGCACCGGCTCGGTGATCTACGCCGCGGCCAAGGGCTTCGTCGCCGTCGCCACCCGCGGCTGGGCCAAGGAGCTGGTCCAGGACAACATCCGGGTCAACGCCGTCTCGCCCGGCGTGATCATGACCCCGTTCCACGAGCGCTATTCGACGCCGGAGCAGCTGGCCGCGATGCAGGCCACCATCCCGATGAAGCGGCTGGGCGTCGCCGACGACTGCGCCGCCGCCTTCCTCTATCTCGCCTCCAGCATCGCGAGCGGCTACGTCACCGGCCAGATGATCGAGGTCAATGGCGGCCAGTCGATGCCGTGACCACGGGTCGAGGCGTCCGACCGGCACAGACGCCCCGCCGCCCCACGGATCAGGGCACGGTGGTCTCGTAGACCAAGATCCGGGAATGGTCGTCCTCCGGCATCGCCGTCAGCCGCAGGCCCGTCGCCGTCTCCTCCACCAGCACCGGGTTGCGGGTGATGGCGGTGCCGTCCTCGGTCCACAGCAGCACCGGCACCTGGAACACCGGCCGGCCGGCGGCGAGGTCGACGATCTCGATGCCGCCGAGGCCGAACACCGGGGCATCCGGCGTGCGGCGGAATTCGGTGATGCCGGTGCAGATGGCGCGGCCGACCGGCAGATAGGCGCAGTCCTGATAGTCGAGATAATGCTCGGGGTTGAGGGTCGGCTTGGCCTCGGGGTCGGTCACCCGGCCGTCGGCGTCGAGATGCCAGGTGGTGAAGCGGCGCGAACCCCAGCTGACGCCGTGCAGCGTCTGGTGGTCGGTGTCGTGCACCAGCCCGCCGACATGGTCGGCAATGCGCCCGACCGCCACCGCCTCCAGCGTCTGCGGATCGACCCGGTAGAGGATCGACCGGCTGTCCGGCCGGTATTCCGCCACCGGCACCCACAGCCAGCGGCCGTCATAGTCGATCCCGCCGGGATGGTAGATCGCGCCCTCGCCCAGGGTGATCTGGCCGACCAGCTTGCCCTGCGCGTCCAGCTTGAACAGGTGGCCGACGCCCTGGCCGGTGTCGCGGTCGTAGCCGTCCTGCGGCTGGGGATAGCGCTTGGTCGGCACCGTGATCTCGACCGAGGTGACGAAGATGGCGTCGCCGACCCGGGCGAAGCCCTGGGGGTGCTGGGTGTCGAACGGCACCGGGATGGTCTCGACCAGCTGCCACTGGGTCGACCGCGACAGCCCTTCGATCTTGCGGGCCAGGTCGTCCGGCCCGGCCATGGCGGCGGTGGCGGCCAGGGCCAGGACGGCCCCGGCCACGAGACTGGCGAAACGATGCATGCTGGATCCCCGGTTCTTGACGTCGATCCATTCTGGCGTGGAGCCGTGACGATTCGATGATGGCCGCAGACAGAGCCCGGCGGATCGCCCGCGCCGCGCGCCGGCCTCCCTTGCACCGCCGGGCATGGCCGCGGCGCGGCGGCCGGACTAAGCTCCGGCCCATCATGACCGAGGCCGTCCTGTCCCCTTCCCCCGCCCAGCGCCTGGCGCTGCCCGCCCTGATCCTGGGCGGGCTGGCGATCGGCAGCTCGCCGATCTTCGTCCGGCTGTCCGAGGTCGGGCCGATCGCGACGGCGGTGTGGCGCGTGGCCCTGGCCCTGCCGATCCTGTTCCTGTGGTACCGGGCCGAACGCGCCCGGGGCGAGGCGGCGCGGCCCCGGGGCCTGGCCGATTACGCCGCGCTGGCGCTGCCTGGCCTGTTCATCGCCGCCGACCTGGTGGCCTGGCACTGGGCCATCGCCGTCACCTCGGTCGCCAATGCCACGCTGCTGGCCAACCTGGCGCCGATCTTCGTCACCCTGGGCGCCTTCGTGCTGTTCCGCACCCCGATCCGCCCGATCTTCGCGGCCGGCCTGGCCGTCGCCATCGTCGGCGTCGTGGTGCTGAAGGGCGGCCCGGGCGCGTTCGGCGACGGCCACCTGGCCGGCGACGGCATGGCCGCGCTGGCGGCGGTGTTCTACGGCGGCTACATCCTGGCGGTCGGCCGGCTGCGCGACCGCTTCTCGGTGGCCACGGTGATGCTGTGGACCAGCGCCGTCGCCGCGGCGGTGACGCTGCCGCTGGCGCTGCTGACCGAACCGGTGCTGCTGCCGTCGACGCTGGCCGGCTGGGCCGTGCTGTTCGGCCTGTCCTGGATCTCGCAGGTCAGCGGCCAGAGCCTGATCACCTACGCCCTGGCCTGGCTGCCCCCCGCCTTCTCCTCGCTGACCCTGCTGATCCAGCCGGTGGCGGCGGCCGCGCTGGCCTGGATCATCCTGTCCGAACCGCTGGGGCCGGCCCAGGGCATCGGCGGTGTGCTGGTGCTGGCCGGCATCCTGCTGGCGCGCCGCGCATGAGCGAAGCTCGCCTCGTCCTCAGCCTGCTGCCGGAGACGCTGGCGGTGGCTCGGCTGCCGGCCGGCGCCGCCCTGCCCGGCTGGATCGACTGGACCGACCCCTTCGTCACCGTCAGCCGCACCCGCGACGAGCTGTCGGTGGTATGCCCGGAAGCGCGGTTGCCGGCGGATGTGCAGGCCGAGCGCGGCTGGCGCGGCTTCAAGGTCGAAGGGCCACTCGACTTCGCCCTGACCGGAATCCTCGCCCGACTCGCCGCGCCGCTGGCCGAGGCCGGCATCAGCATCTTCGCGATCTCGACCTACGATACCGACTATCTCCTGGTGCGCGGCGGCGACCTAGACGCCGCGACCGCGGTGCTGCAGCAGACAAACACCGTGCGGATCTGACTGCTCCCGCAGGACGGAAACGCGCCAAAAACCAAGCCGATCCAGCACGTTCGGACTAGCTAGCCGGTGCCGGATTGAAATATTAAGTCCGCGTAACATCCGAAGCTCGGCGCACATTCGACATTGGCGAAAGCCCCCGGATGTGATTTCTTCCCGGGCGGCCGGCGCATGCGGGGCCGGGCTTCAGGCCCCGGTCCACGGCGAACCGGCCCCGTGATCCGGGAGTCAGCCATGCCCAAGAAGCGCCCGTCGTTCCGCCGAACGCGCCAGACCAAGATCGTCGCCACGCTGGGCCCCGCCACCAGCACGGCCGAGGGGATCCGCAGGCTGTTCGAGGCGGGCGTCGACGTCTTCCGGCTCAATTTCAGCCATGGCAAACAGGAGGACCACGCCGCCCGGCTGGCCCTGATCCGCGAGGTCGAGCGCGACTTCGACCACCCGATCGCCGTGATGGCCGACCTGCAGGGGCCGAAGCTGCGCCTGGGCACCTTCGCCAACGGCCCGGTCCAGCTGACCGAAGGCCAGAGCTTCCGCCTGACCCTGGACAAGCGCGAGGGCGACGTCACCGGCGTGACCCTGCCGCATCCCGAGATCTTCGCCGCGATCGAGCCCGGCCAGCTGCTGCTGCTCGACGACGGCAAGGTGCGGCTGCAGGTCACCGCCTGCGGCCCCGGCTACGCCGACACCGTGGTCGAGGCGGGGTCCCGCCTGTCCGACCGCAAGGGCGTGAACGTGCCGAACGCGGTGCTGCCGCTGTCGCCGCTGACCCCCAAGGACCTCGACGACCTGCGCTTCGCCCTCGACATCGGGGTCGACTGGGTGGCGCTGTCCTTCGTGCAGCGGCCCGAGGACGTGGCCGAGGCGCGCAAGCTGATCGCCGGCCGGGCCCAGGTGATCGTCAAGCTGGAGAAGCCGGCGGCGATCCAGCATCTCGACGCGCTGGTCGAGATGACCGACGCGGTGATGGTCGCCCGCGGCGACCTCGGCGTCGAAATGCCGGCCGAGGACGTGCCGTCGCTGCAGAAGAAGATCATCCGGGCCTCGCGCCATGCCGGCAAGCCGGTGATCGTGGCGACCCAGATGCTGGAGAGCATGATCACGGCGCCGACCCCGACCCGGGCCGAGGCCTCGGACGTCGCCACCGCCGTGTTCGATGGCGCCGATGCGGTGATGCTGTCGGCCGAGACCGCCTCCGGCGACTACCCGATCGAGGCGGTGACCATGATGGACCGCATCGCCCGCCGGGTGGAGAAGGATCCGATCTACCGCACCATCCTCGACGCGGTGCACTACGACCCGGAGAGCACGGCGGCCGACGCCATCACCGCGGCGGCGCGGCAGGTGGCGCACACCATCGGCGCGGTGGCGATCGCGACCTACACCACCTCGGGGTCGACCACGCTGCGCGCCGCGCGCGAGCGGCCGGAGGTGCCGATCCTGTGCCTGACCTCGAACCTGCAGACCGCCCGCCGCATGGGGCTGTGCTGGGGTGTCCACGCGGTGCACACCGAGGATGTGAACAACTTCACCGAGATGGTCAGCAAGGCCTGCCGCCTGGCCAAGCATGACGGCTTCGGCACCACGGGCCAGCGCATCGTGGTGACCGCCGGCGTGCCGTTCGGGACCCCGGGCAATACAAACGTCCTGCGCATCGCCTGGATCGAGGACTGAGGCTGCATGGCCGAGTCCGCCCTCGCCGCCAACGAAGCCTTCTATGCCGCCCTGGCGCGCGGCGATGCCGCCGCCATGACGGCGCTGTGGTCGCACAAGCGCCCGGTCGCCTGCATCCATCCGGGCTGGCCGGTGCTGGCCGGCCGCGAGGCGGTGATGCGGAGCTGGGAGTCGATCCTGCGCACTCCGCCACGCATCGTGGCCGAGGCGGCGCGGGTGCTGGAATACGGCGACACCGCGGTGGTGCTGTGCATCGAGCGGATCGGCGACAACCGGCTGGCCGCCACCAACGTGTTCACCCGCGAGCCCGAGGGCTGGCGCATGGTGCACCATCAGGCCGGGCCGACCCGCGAGGCCACGCCACAACAGCCGCGCCCGGCCGGCACCATCCACTGAGGCCGGCGCCGTCGTCGGCGAGAACCACCGGATATCGCGAAACACCCGGTTGACTCGGTCCCTGGGACAGCCCCGATAAGGGGAGCGGTCAGCGATCAACGAGGTGAGTCGTGAGTCCCTCCGCCCTCTTCCTGAACCCGTCCGAGGCCGCCAGGCGGCTCGGCGTCTCCGCCAAGGCCCTACGGCTCTACGAGCAGCGCGGCATGGTCGCCCCGATCCGCACCGCGGCCGGATGGCGGGCCTATGGCCCCGGCGAGATGGCCCGGGCCGCCGAGATCGCGGCCCTGCGCGCGCTCGGCTTCAGCCTGGCCCAGGTGGCGCGGGTGCTCGGGGGAGACCCGCAGGGCCTGGAGCCGGCCCTGGCCGCGCACCAGTCGACCCTCGAAGGCCGCATCCGGGACCTGGCCGGCGCGGTGGAGACGATCCGCGGCCTGCGGGTCGACCTCGCCCGTGGCCAGGCGCCGGCGGCCGGAGAGCTGGCACGGCTGTTCGGCCCGGCCGCCGAACCCAGCGTCGCCTTCGACCTGCCCTGGCCCTGGGGCGGCGAGCGGTTCGAACTGCACGGCATCCGGCCGCTGACCTACATCATCGGCCCGCTGGGCAGCGGCAAGACAAGGCTGGCGAAGCGTCTGGCCGAGACCCTGCCGGGCGCCGCCTTCCTGGACCTGGACCGGCTGGCAGACGGCGGCGCGGCCGCCCGGGCCCGGCTGGACGCCGATCCGGCGCTCGGGTCGCGGGTCGACCGCACCCTGGCCTGGCTGGTCGAGGACGGCGCCACGGTGTCGGGCGCCCTCGTCGCCTTGCTCGCCGGGCTGGAATCGGACGGCCCGTCCGTCCTGGTCGTCGACATGGTGGAACAGGGGCTGGACCACGCCACCCAGGAGGCCCTGATCGCCTGGCTGCGCCGCCGCGGGCCCGGCGAGCGGCCGCTGTTCCTGATGACGCGCTCCTGCGCCATCCTGGACCTGGCCGCCGTGGGCCCCGACGAGGCCATCCTCCTCTGCCCCGCCAACCATAGCCCGCCGACCCTCGTCACCCCCTATCCCGGCGCACCCGGCTACGAGGCCGTCGCCACCTGCCTGGCCTCGCCCGCGGTGCGGGCACGGCTGGCGGCGGGCCAGCCCGCAGCGGCGTGATGGCTGCGCGCATCGGAACGTGGCGCGGCCTGGTCTGGGTGGTCCGCCCCTAGATCGGGTCGCCGGCCTGCAGCTTCTTGAGCTGTTCGATCTGGTCGCGGGCGGCGGCCATCTGCGGGTCGATCGCCAGCGCCCGCTGATAGGCCTCGATCGCGCCGGCATAGTCGCGGAGCTTGATCCGACACAGGCCCAGGCCCGACAGCGCGCCGAAATGCCGGGGCTCGCGCGCCAGCACCTGGTCGATGTCGGCGATCGAGCCGCGGATGTCGCCGCGCAGGTAGCGCACCGTCGCCCGCCGGTTCCAGCCCTCGGCATAGGCCGGGTCGCGCTCGATCACGGCGGAGAAGGCGGCTTCGGCCACGGCGTAGTCGTCCTTCGCCATCGCGGTGTTGCCGCGCTCCAGCAGCCCGGGGATCTCGGTGTCGGCGCCCTCATAGCGGAACCAGAGATGCCAGATCGCGATCTGCAGCGCCGGCTCCTCCTCCGGCGCCGCGGTCTTCAGCTGGGCGAACAGTGCGTCCAGCTGGGCGGCGCGATCATCGGCCGCCGCCGCCGGCAGGGCCGCGGCGATCAGGAAGACGGAGAGCAGAAAGGCGAGAATGCGCCGCATCCCATGGAGATCGGGCGTGCGGTGGCCGCCGGCAAGGGCTCAGAGCGGGTAGCCCGCGAGGAATTTTCGCACCCGCTCGGCCTGGCTGAGCGCCGGCGCGTAATGCGGGTCGACCGCCAGCACCCGATCGAAGGCGTCGAGCGCCGCCTGGTAGTCGCCGAGCGCGGCCCGGCACAGGCCGAGGCCGAACAGCGCCCCGAAATGCCGCGGCTGCAGCGCCAGGGTGCGGTCGATGTCGCGCAGGGCGCCGGCGCAGTCGCCGCGCAGGAAGCGCGTCACCGCCCGGCGGTCCCAGGCCTCGACGAAATCCGGCGCCCGGTCGACCACGGCGGTGAAGGCGGCCTCGGCCACCGCGTAGTCGCGGCTCAGGAGAGCGGCGCTGCCCCGCCGCATCAGCTGCGGCACCAGCTCGTCGGCGCCGCCATAGTCGAGCCAGATCGTCCAGATCTGCCGCTCCAGCCGCTGTGCCTCCGCCGCATCCGCGGTCGTCTGCAGCTGGTCGAGGAGGGTGTCGAGACGCGTCGGGGCGTCTGCCGCCGAGAGGGTCCCGCACGGCGCCGCAAGAATGGCCGCGATCAGGGCCAGAATGCGCAACGCCTTCATGATCAACAGATTGGTGCCGATTCCTGAGAAGGCAACGTCAAAAGATGCAACAAGCGGCGCACTGTCCTGCGTCCAGCACAGGGGTCGCAATCGACATCGCGGCCGGGCCCGCTATAGTCCCCGGGTCGATCGGATCGCCTCCGCCGGCCACGCAGGACTCCTCGCTCGAAGCTCGCCTGCGTTCTCGTGCCCAGCTTCGGGCCATCGCTGTCCGATACGGCCCGCCATGACCTCCCTGCCCGGCCGGCGCCTGCTGCCGCTCATGCTCGTGATGTTCCTGATCGGCGGCGCCGAGGTGGTGGCCGGCCCGATGATGGCACCGATGGGCGACAGCTTCGGCGTGCCGGCGGCGCGGATCGCCTGGCTGCCCGCCAGCTACGCTCTGGTCTATGCCGTGCTGGCGCCGCTGCTGGGCCCGCTGTCCGACCGGCTGGGACGCAAGGCGCTGCTGCTGCCCGCCCTGGTCGGCTTCGGCGTCGCCAATGCCGGGATCGCCCTGGCGCCGGTCTTCGCCGTCGCGCTGCCCTGCGCCGCCTTGGCGGGGCTGAGCGCCGCGGCGATGGCGCCCAACGCCGTCGCCATCGTCGCCGACACCGTCGACGCGCCGCGCCAGCCCGCCGCCATGGGCCGGATCCTGGCCGGGCTGACCGTCAGCTTCGTCCTGACCCCGGCCGGCGCCGCCCTGGTGGCGGCGCGGCTGGACTGGCGCGTCGCCTATGTGGCGATGGCCGTGGGCGCCCTGCTGGCCGCCGCCGCCGTCGCCACCATGCCGCTCCAGCGGCCGGAGGCGCGGCCGCGCGCCGGGGTCGCGGTCAGCATCGGCGCAGCATTCCGCCAAGCCGGGGCCACGCCGCGGCTGGCCGCCACCTTCCTGTGGCTCGGGGTGTCGATCGGGGTGATCACGGTGATGGCCGAGATCCTGCGCCGCCGCTACGGCCTGTCGACCGAGGCGCTGGGTCTGGCGCTCGGCCTGTTCGGCCTGGTCACCATCGCCGGCAACCTGCTGATCCCGGCGGCGGTGCGCCGCCTGGGCAGCCCGTCGCGGGCGGTGCTGGCGGGCATCGCCGGCACCCTCGCCGGCATCCTGGTGCTCGGCGTGCTGCCGACCCTGCCGGCGCCGCTGGCCGTGGCGGCCGGGGCGCTGTGGGCGCTGGGCTACGGCGTCGCCGGGCCGACCCACCAGGCGGTGCTGGCGGGGATGGCGGCGTCGCTGCGCGGCACCACCGTCGCCCTGACCGCCAGCCTGGTCAATCTGGGCATCGTCGTCGTCGCCTTTGGCGCCGGGCGATTCTTCGATACGCTGGGGATCGAGGCGACCATCGGAGTCGCCGCGGCGGGGGTGGCGGCGGGCTTCGCGGTGCTGCTGGCGACGGAGCGTCGCCAGGCCGCGATATAGGTCTTTCCGCCGCGCCGGCGGAACCAAGCCGGCCTTCGTTCCTTCCCTGACCTGTGACCATAGCGGAGCACGAAATGGCGGCAGCGACAGGGCACCCGGATGCAGTCCACAACCCCGGCCCCGAGGGCATCGAGGGGCAGGCCAGCGGCAAGCAGCCGCGCACCCGGGCCGAGGGACGGTTCAAAGGCCCGGCCGGGCGGATCGAGGACTACGCCATCATCGGCAACTGCCGGACCACGGCGCTGGTCGGGCGCGACGGATCGATCGACTGGCTGTGCCTGCCGCGCTTCGATTCCGACGCCTGCTTCGCCCGGCTGCTGGGCGACGTCGAGAACGGCCACTGGCAGATCGCGCCCGAGCCCGGCACCGTCGTCACCACGCGCCGGCGCTATCGCGACAACACCCTGGTGCTGGAGACCGAATTCGAGACCGAGGGCGGCACCGTCGCCCTGATCGACTTCATGCCGTTCCCGCATCGCGAGGACGAGCTGTCGATCGTGCGCGTGGTCGAAGGCCGCAGCGGGTCGGTGGCGATGCGGATGGAGGCGGCGTTCCGCTTCGACTACGGCCGCATCGTGCCCTGGGTGCGGCACCGTCCGGACGGCATCGTCGCCATCGCCGGGGCCGACGCGCTGCGCTTCCGGTCGCCGATCGCGCTGCACGGCGAATCGATGAAGACGGTCGGCGACTTCACGGTCGCGGCCGGCGAGCGGGTGCCGTTCATCCTGACCTGGTACCCCTCGCACATGCCCGAGCCGGGCGGGCTGGACCCGTTCCGGTCGCTGACCGACACCGAGACCTGGTGGCACGGCTGGGCCCATCACTGCACCTATCAGGGCCCCTACCGCGAGGCGGTGCTGCGCTCCGCCCTCACGCTCAAGGCGCTGACCTACGCCCCGACCGGCGGCATCGTCGCCGCGGCCACCACCTCGCTGCCCGAGGAGATCGGGGGCGAGCGCAACTGGGACTACCGCTACTGCTGGATCCGCGACGCTACCCTGACCCTCTACGCCCTGCTCGGCGCCGGCTTCACCGAGGAGGCGGCGTCGTGGCGCGACTGGCTGCGCCGGGCCGCGGCGGGACGGCCGGAGCAGCTGCAGATCATGTACGGCCTGGCCGGCGAGCGCCGGCTGACCGAGCTGGAGATCCCCTGGCTGGCCGGCTACGAGGGCAGCAAGCCGGTGCGCATCGGCAACGGCGCCCATTCCCAGCTGCAGCTGGACGTCTATGGCGAGCTGCTGGACGCCATCCATGTCGCCCGCAAGAAGCACCTGACCCATCCGCACGACGCCTGGCGGGTGCAGCGGGTGCTGCTCGGCTTCCTCGAGAAGATCTGGGACAAGCCGGATGAGGGGCTGTGGGAGGTGCGCGGCGCGCGCCGGCACTTCGTCCATTCCAAGGTGATGGCCTGGGTCGCCTTCGACCGGTCGATCAAGGCGGTCGAGCAGTTCGGGCTGGAAGGGCCGGTCAAGGCCTGGCGGAAGCTGCGCGACCGCATCCATGCCGAGATCTGCGACAAGGGCTTCTCCCGGACGCGCAACAGCTTCACCCAGTCCTACGGGTCGGAGATGCTGGACGCGGCGCTGCTGCAGATCCCGATGGTCGGCTTCCTGCCGCCCGACGACCCGCGGGTGATCGGCACGGTCGAGGCGATCGAGCGCGAGCTGACGGTCGACGGGCTGGCGCGGCGCTACGAGACCGAGCACGGCGTCGACGGGCTGGCCGGCGAGGAGGGCACCTTCCTGGTCTGCAGCTTCTGGCTGGCCGACGCCCTGGCCATGATCGGCGCGGTCGACCGCGCCACCACGCTGTATGAGAGGCTGCTGAGCCTGACCAACGATGTCGGGCTGCTGGCCGAGGAATACGACCCGATCGCCAAACGCCAGCTCGGCAATTTCCCGCAGGCCTTCAGCCATATCGGCGTGATCAACACCGCGCTGAACCTGGCAACGCTGCGCGGCCCGGCGGAGGATCGCAGCGAGGACGGGCACGGCACCGGCGAACATGGCGCCCCTGCGACCGATGCGCGGTGAAATGCACGGAAATCCGGGTTAGTCTCCCCGGCTCGACCTGGGAAGCCCTGTGATGACCGACCTGCTGGACCCCAAGACTGAAAGCACACCAGAAGCCGTGAGCGACCTGCTCCGCCGCCTTGGCGCCGGCGCCCGCGCCGCGGCCGCCGTGCTGGCCCTGGCGCCGCGACCGCAGAAGGACGCGGCGCTGGTCGCGGCGGCGGCGGCGATCCGCGACGACAAGGCGCTGATCCTGGCGGCCAACGCCCAGGACATGGCGCTGGCGCGGCAGAACGGCACCAGCCCCGCCTTCCTCGACCGGCTGGTCCTCGACGACAAACGGATCGAGGCGGTGGCCCAGGGGCTGGAGGCGGTGGCCGCGCTGCCCGACCCGATCGGCAGCGTGCTGGCCGACTGGATCCAGCCGAACGGCATGCGCATCCAGCGGGTGCGGGTGCCGCTGGGCGTCGTCGGCGTGATCTTCGAGAGCCGGCCCAACGTCACCGCCGACGCCGCGGCGCTGTGCCTGAAATCGGGCAATTCCTGCATCCTGCGCTGCGGGTCGGACAGCTTCCAGACCTCGACCGCGCTGGCCGCGGCGATCGGCCATGGGCTGAAGAAGGCTGGCCTGCCGCGCAGCGCGGTGCAGCTGATCCCGACCCGCGACCGCGCCGCGGTGGGCGAGCTGCTGGGCCTGACCGAATTCGTCGACGTCATCATCCCGCGCGGCGGCAAGTCGCTAACGGCGCGGGTGGCGGCGGAGAGCCGGATCCCGGTGCTGTGGCACGAGGACGGGATCAACCACACCTATGTCCACGAGGCCGCCGACCCGGAGATGGCGCGCCGCGTCGTGTTCAACGCCAAGATGCGGCGCACCGGCGTGTGCGGCGCCACCGAGACGCTGCTGATCGACCGTAGCGTCGCCGGGACCATGCTGCGGCCGATCCTGGACGACCTGATCGAGGCCGGCTGCGAGATTCGCGGCGACACCGCGGTGCAGGCGATCGACCCGCGCGTGGTCGCGGCGTCCGACGACGACTGGGACACCGAGTACCTCGACGCCATCCTGTCGGTGAAGACGGTGGACGGGGTGGATGCCGCGATCGAGCACGTCAACCTGCACGGCAGCCACCACACCGACTGCATCGTCACCGCCGACCCGGCGGCGACCGAGGCCTTCCTGGGGCGGGTCGACAGCGCCATCGTGCTGGTCAATGCCTCGACCCAGTTCGCCGACGGCGGCGAATTCGGCATGGGCGCCGAGATCGGCATCGCCACCGGCCGGCTGCACGCCCGCGGCCCGGTCGGCACCGAGCAGCTGACGAGCTACAAATACCTCGTCCGCGGCACCGGCCAGACCCGGCCCTGACGGCCGGACCAAGGACCCCTCCCGATTGCATCAGCAGGATCGCCCCACACCCTCGACCGACTCTTCTTCTCGTTACGGGAAGAAGAGTCGGTGCTGACCGTGCCCAATCCCCGTCACGGCCGGATCTGGGACGGCTGCCGGGTCGGGCTGCTCGGCGGGTCGTTCAACCCGGCGCATGACGGCCACCGCCACATCAGCGTCGAGGCGATGAAGCGGCTGGGGCTGGACGCGGTGTGGTGGCTGGTGTCGCCGCAGAACCCGTTGAAGCCGGTCAACGGCATGGCGCCCTTCGCCGAGCGCATCGAATCCGCCCGGCAGGCGGCGCGGCATCCGCGCATCGTCGCCACCGGGATCGAGGCCGAGCTGGGCACCCGCTTCACCGCCGACACGCTGAAGGCGCTGGTCGCCCGGTTCCCCAAGACCCAGTTCGTCTGGCTGATGGGTGCCGACAACCTGGCCCAGATCCGCCACTGGCAGCGCTGGACGAAAATCTTCGAGACCGTGCCGGTTGCCGTCTACGACCGGCCTTCCTATTCTCTAAGGGCGCTGTCGGGACTGGCGGCGCAGCGGTTCGTGCGGGCGCGGATCGACCAGGATCACGCCCGGTCGCTGGCGGGAATGAAAACGCCGGCCTGGGTGTTCTTCCTGGCAAAGCGCCATCCGGCCTCGGCCACGGCGCTGCGGGCCGCACGATCGCTTCGCCAAGGTCCGTCACCATCGCGCCGCTGACGCGCGATGGCTATGCCGAGTCCCCGTGGCGCTGACGAGCCACGACTATGGTAGCATCGTCGCGGCGGCGTCAGCGCCGTGACCATCGTGCAACCTTGAGGTGAACGCCATACGACCGAACACCGAGACGCCCCGGGCCGAAGCCGGGCGTCTGCCGCCGGGTCTCGCAGCCAGCCTTGCCCGGCCCATTCTCGAGACCGCCTTGACGTCGCTCGACGCCGACAAGGCCGAAGATCTGGTCGTGATCGACCTCACCGGCCGGTCTTCCATCGCCGACAGCCTGATCATCGCCACCGGCCGCTCCTCGCGCCAGGTCGCCGCCATGGCCGACCACCTGATGGAGAAGCTGAAGGCGCTGGCCCCCGGCCCGATCCTGGTCGAAGGCCAGGCGCGCGGCGACTGGGTGCTGCTCGACGCCGGCGACGTGATCGTCCACCTGTTCCGCCCCGAGGTGCGCGACTTCTACGCCCTCGAGAAGATGTGGGACGACGATTCCGAGCGGGTCACGCGCATCGCCGGCACCGCTTAAGCCGGACCCGGCATGCGGCTGACCATCGCCGCGGTCGGCCGCGCCAAGGCGGGCCCGCTGCGCGACCTGTTCGACGAGTATGTCGGCCGGTCGGCGTGGCCGATCTCCCTGCGTGAGGTCGAGGCCCGCAAGGGCCTCGCCGGCCCGACCCTGCGGCGCGAGGAAGCCGCCCTGCTGCTGGCCGCGGTGCCGGCCGGCGCCGCCGCGGTGGTGCTGGACGAACGCGGCCGCGACCTCGACAGCGCCGGCCTCGCCCGCGTCCTGGGCCGCTGGCGCGACGAGGGCCGCGGCGATGCCGCCTTCCTGATCGGCGGCGCCGACGGCCATGACGATGCGGTGCGCGACCGCGCCGACCTGCTGCTGTCCTTCGGCCGCCTGACCTGGCCGCACATGCTGGCCCGGACCATGCTGGCCGAGCAGATCTACCGTGCCCAGACCATCCTCAGCGGCCACCCGTATCACAGGGCGTGAGGCTTCACCTGTCATTGCCCGGCTTGACCGTGGCATCCAGGGGCCACCGAGAGCCGCTCTGGCCGCCCCTGGATGCCACGGTCAAGCCGTGGCACGACACCCAAAGTAGAAGGCGGTTTGCGGTCATCGCCCGGGCGCCGGGCTCTCAGCCCGTCGCCGCGAAGTTCCGGTAGCTGCCGATCAGCTCCTCGACCGTGCCGGAGCGGCAGCCGCGCTGGCGGACCACGGTCGCCGCGTCCTTCTCGTTCGCCGAGCGCCGGGCCCCGAGCTCCTGCCAGATCACGGACTGGTCGGTGGGGGCGCCCGACCCGCCGGCGAGCTGTGCCGCGGCCTCGGATTCGGCCTGCTGCAGCACCGCGTCGAAGCGCTGCGCCTGCTGCGGGTCGAGACGGACGCGGCAGGACCGGGCGGCGGCATCGGCCCGGACGATGGCGTCGTAGCGCTGCAGCGAATCGCCGGCGTGGCCCGCCGCCGCCTGCTGCGGCCCCGCCCCCGGCCCGCCATAGCCTGGGTATCCGGGATCGATGTAGCCCTGCTCCGCGCAGGCCCCGAGGGCCAGCATCGCCAGGACCGCGGCCAGCGCCGCGCCGTTCACTCGCTTCATCTCGTCCTCTTCGTCCTCGGACCGATCGACCTAACCAAGCCTTTAGGTCGGAAATGCGACCGTCCGCTCCCAGGCCCGCCTCCCCTTTCCCTCTGAGATAGGGTGCCGCCCCGCCGCGTCACCCCTGCCCGGCGGACAAACGGTCGGCGAGGGCGGTCAGCGCCATGATCTGCGGATCGCGGCAGCCGCGCTGTGCGACCACATCGCGCACCGCCCGCTCCTGCGCGGTCCGGCGCCGGGCGAGGTCGCCCAGCACCTCCGGATCGGTCGCCGGCGCGTCCTCGCGCCGGGCCAGCGCCGCGGTGGCCTGGCGCTGGGCGTCGACCATGACGTCGGCGAAGCGGGTCTCGCCGCCTTCGAGCGGGGCGCCGCAGACATAGCGCGCGGCGTTGGCGCGCAGCACCGCCTGCCAGCGGTCGACCGGGTCGGTGGTATCATAGGCGGCGGTGACCACGGGCCCGCCACAACCGGCCAGGAGCAGGGCGGTCACCAACCAGCGGCCGCCACTTGGTGCCATTCGGTCGCGCATGTCAGGCGGAACTCCCTTGTGCCGGTGGCGTCAATCGATACATGAAGGGCAGATTCCGTGAAAGGACATGCGATGAGCGCCGCAGCCACCCCCCCGTCCCGCCCTGTGGTCCTGTGCATCCTCGACGGCTGGGGCTGGCGTGAGGAGGAGGCGGACAACGCCGTGCGCCTGGCCGACACCCCGAATTTCGACCGGCTGTGGGCCGGAGAACCGCACGCCTTCCTGCAGGCGAGCGAGGAGGCGGTCGGCCTGCCGCACGGCCAGATCGGCAATTCCGAGGTCGGGCACATGAACCTGGGCGCCGGCCGGGTGGTGTTCCAGGACCTGCAGATGATCTTCAACGCCATCGCCGACGGCTCGCTGGCCAAGGCCAAGGCGCTGCGCCGGCACATCGAGGCGCTGAAGGCCTCGGGCGGCACCTGCCACCTGATGGGGCTGCTGTCGCCCGGCGGCGTCCATGCCCATCAGGACCAGATCGCGGCGCTGGCGAAGATCGTCGCCGAAGCCGGGGTGCCGGTCGCGGTCCATGCCTACACCGACGGCCGCGACACCCCGCCCCGCGCCGGCGCCGACTATCTCCGCCGCTTCCTGAGGGACATCGACGGGCTGCCGCACACCCGCATCGCCACCGTCGACGGCCGCTACTACGCCATGGACCGCGACAAGCGCTGGGAGCGGGTGGAGAAGGCCTACCGCGCCGTGGCCGAGGCCAAGGGCGAGACCGCATCCGACGCCGTCGCCGCGGTCGAGGCCGCCTACCGTGCCGACACGGGCGACGAGTTCATCCTGCCGAGCGTGATCGGCGGCTACGCCGGCATGAAGGATGGCGACGGCGTGCTGTGCGCCAATTTCCGCGCCGACCGGGTGCGCGAGATCCTGCAGGCGCTGCTGGACCCCGCCTTCGACGGCTTCGCCCGCACCCCGGTGCGCTTCGCCGATGCCTGCGGCCTGGTCGAGTATTCCGAGCAGCTGAACGGCCTGATGTCGGCGATCTTCCCGCCGAAATCGATTGCCAAGGGGCTGGGCGAGGTCGTCGCCGCGGCCGGCAAGACCCAGCTGCGCACCGCCGAGACCGAGAAGTACCCGCACGTCACCTTCTTCTTCAACGGCGGCGAGGAGACCCAATTCCCCGGCGAGGACCGCATCATGGTGCCCTCCCCCAAGGTCGCGACCTACGACCTGCAGCCGGAGATGTCGGCGCCCGAGGTGTGCTCCAGGCTGGTCGCCGCGATCGACAGCGGCAAATACGACCTGGTGGTGGTCAACTTCGCCAACCCGGACATGGTCGGCCACACCGGCATCCTGGAGGCGGCGATCAGGGCCTGCGAGACGGTCGATGGCTGCCTCGGCCAGGTCGAGGCGGCGGTGCGGCGCCAGGGCGGCGCCATGCTGGTCACCGCCGACCACGGCAATGCCGAGCTGATGCGCGACCCGGTCACCGGCGGCCCGCACACCGCGCACACGCTCAACAAGGTGCCGGTGATCCTGGTCAACGCGCCGGCCCCGCGCCGCACGCTGCACGACGGCAGGCTGGCCGATGTGGCGCCGACTCTCCTGTCCCTGATGGGCCTGCCGCAGCCCGAGGAGATGACCGGAAGGAGCCTGATATCGGCCTCGGATGGGGCGGCGCAGTGACGCGAAGACATAAATATGGACGTCAGGTAACTTGATCCCGCCGAAACCCGGCAGATATCATCGAATGGCGTCCACCCTGGCCAGCCTCCCCTCCGGTTCCGGAGACGGCCGGTCGGCCGATTGACTCGAGCGCCTGGCGGTTCGCCGCCAGCGAGGGCAAGCATGAAGAAGCACCTGAACGCCGTCGCCATCGGAGCCCTGATGGGCCTCGCCTTCGTCGGCGGACATACCTTGACCTTCCAGGGCTGGGCGCAGGACAAGGCGCCGGACAAGGCCGCGACGAGCAGCGACGCCAACGACACCTACAAGCAGCTGGACCTGTTCGGCGAGGTGTTCGAGCGGGTGCGCGCCGAATATGTCGAGGAGGTCAGCGACAAGCAGCTGATCGAATCCGCGATCAACGGCATGCTGACCTCGCTGGACCCGCACTCCAACTTCCTGAACGCCGACGAGTTCCAGGACATGCAGTCCCAGACCCGCGGCAGCTTCGGCGGCCTCGGCATCGAGGTGACGATGGAGAACGGGGTGGTGAAGGTGGTGTCGCCGATCGACGACACCCCCGCCGCCAAGGCCGGCGTCCAGGCCGGCGACCTGATCATCGCCATCGACGGCAAGCCGATCGTCAATATGAGCCTCAACGAGGCGGTGGATAAGATGCGCGGCCCGGTGGGCAGCAACATCACCATCACCCTGCGCCGCGGCGACGCCGACCCCTACGACCTGACCATGGCGCGCGCGACCATCCCGGTCGAATCGGTGCGGTGGCGGACCGAGGGCAATGTCGGCTACATCCGCATCACCAGCTTCACCGAGCGCACCGAGGACGGGCTGAAGCGCGGCATCGCCGACATCAAGAAGAAGCTCGGCGACAAGCTGCAGGGCTATGTCCTCGACCTGCGCAACGATCCGGGCGGCCTCTTGGACCAGGCGATCGCCGTGTCCGATGCCTTCCTCGACAAGGGCGAGATCGTCTCGACCCGGTCGCGCAAGGCCGACCAGGCCCAGCGCTACAACGCCACCCCGGGCGACCTGGCCGACGGCCTGCCGCTGGTGGTGCTGATCAATGGCGGTTCGGCCTCGGCCTCCGAGATCGTCGCCGGCGCCCTGCAGGACCACCACCGCGCCGTGCTGATGGGGACGCAGAGCTTCGGCAAGGGCTCGGTCCAGACCATCATCCCGCTGCCGGGCCATGGCGCCATGCGCCTGACCACGGCGCGCTACTACACCCCGTCCGGCCGGTCGATCCAGCAGCTCGGCATCACGCCGGACATCGAGGTCCAGCAGGCGAAGATCGAGGAAATCGCGCAGCTGCGCGGCTACCGCGAGGCCGACCTGAAGGGCGCGCTGAACAACGACAACAACAAGAATCTGCCGGGCCAGGACGGCGACGCCCAGAAGACCCCGCCGGCCCCGGGTGCGGTGCCGGACAAGACCGCGACCCCCGACAAGGCGGTGGTGCCGCCGACCGATGGCGCGGCCGATGCCACCAAGCCGGCGGATGTCGACTACCAGCTGTCCCGCGCGCTCGACCTGCTGCGCGGCCTTGCCCTGTTCCAGAAGGGACAGGCGGACTGATCCCGCCTGGAACCGCCATGTCGACGCCGGACAAGCGACGGGACGGGCTGCCCTATCGGCCCTGCGTCGGCATCATGCTGCTGGACCGCGGCGGCCGCGTCTTCGTCGCGCGCCGCCGCGACACACCCGATGGCTGGCAGATGCCGCAGGGCGGCATCGACCGGGGCGAGAGCGTGCGCGAGGCCGCCTTCCGCGAGATGAAGGAGGAGATCGGCACCGACCACGCCGAATTCCTGGCCGAGGCGCCGGATGCGACCCGCTACGACCTGCCCGACCATCTGGTCGGCAAGGTCTGGGGCGGGCGCTACCGCGGCCAGGAGCAGCGCTGGGTGGCGCTGCGCTTCCTGGGCGAGGATGGCGAGATCGACATCGAGACCGAGCATCCCGAATTCGACGCCTGGCGCTGGTCGGAGCCGGACCGGGTGCTGGCCGAGATCGTGCCGTTCAAGCGCGACGTCTACACCACCGTGCTGGCCGCCTTCGCCCCGCTGCTGACGCGGGGCTAGAGCGCTCGGCTACAGCGCCAGCGGCGCCGAGCGCAGCAGCGACCAGGCCCGCTCCAGCGCCGCCTCCTCGTCGGCGAACAGCGCGATCGGATAGGGGAAGGCCTTTGCCACCCTGGCGGTCACGACCATTGCCTGCATCGCCGCGCGGCGCAGCGGGTCCGGCTCGACATGCAGATGCGACAGGCACAGCCGGGCCAGGTCGCCCCGCCGCCGCTTCAGCCATAGCGTCCGCGCCTTGCGGTCGTCATGCCGCTCGCCATCCGGCATCGGCCCGATGCTGAGCATCACGAAGCGGGTCTCGCGCGCCAGGATGGCGTCGAGTTCGACGGCCCAGCGGTCGCCATAGCCGGGCATCTCGGCCTGCGGCACCGGCATCTGCACCAGTGGAAAGGCGGCAAGATCGAACACGGCCGGCAGGGGTATGTCGGTGGCCAAAATCATGTTCATGTGATAACAACTCGCATTCTCAGTCTGAGCCGGTGACCGGCCCCAGGGAGATCCACCCTAGCGGGCGGCGGCGGCGCGATCGCACGAGGCCGGGCCATGGAGTATCGCGAAACGGCCATTCGCATGCGGCCGGGCTCCGCCGAGGCGGCGGCGCTCGACCGGATGGCGGACGAGATGGTCCGGCTGGAGGTGCGGTTCGACACCGCCTTCGAGGCTCCGACCCATGCCCATCGCGGCGGCCTGCTGTTCTGGCCCGAGGCCGGCAGCGCCACGGTCGGCACCGCCGAAGGCCGCTGGTGCGTGCCCACCGGCTGCGCCCTGTGGATGCCGCCCGGCCTGATGCACGAGGCCAGCACCGAGGGCGGCCTGCACATGCACGGCATCCAGGTCCCGATCGAGGCGGCAGCCGGACTGCCCGCCGGCTGCCGGATCCTGCCCTTCTCGCCCCTGCTGCGCGAGCTGGCGCTGCGCGCCGCGACCTGGCCCCAGGCCTGGCCGCTGGACGACCGCCAGCGCCGGGTGGCCACCGTCATGCTGGACGAGATGGCGGCGGCCACGCCGACCCCGCTGCTGCTGCCGATGCCCAGGGACCGCCGCGCCCGACGCCTGGCCGAGGCGCTGCTGGCCGCCCCCGGCAGCCGCCGCCCGCTGGCGGAATGGGCCCGGATCGCCGCCGCCAGCCCGCGCACGCTGGAGCGGCTGTTCGGGGCCGAGACCGGCCTGTCGGTGGCGGCCTGGCAGCGCCGCGCTTTGCTGCTGGCGGCGCTGGACCTGCTGGGCCGCGGCCGCGGCGTCACCGCGGTGGCGCTGGAGCTGGGCTATGACAGCCCCAGCGCCTTCATCGCCATGTTCCGCCGCAGTCTGGGCACCACCCCGGCGCGGTACCGGACCATCGCTGCGGCCTGAGGACTGCCCAGCGTCGCAGCACCATTGCCAGGGACCAGCGTCGGCGATATAGATAGGTAGCCTATCTACCTGGATGAACCTGCCGAGATGCCCGCCGCCCCCGACGACACCGATGCCCTGGCCGATGCGCTGCGCCAGCCGCTGCTGCGGCTGTACCGCCGGATGCGGCGCGAGACCCAGGATCCGGCCATATCCCCGCTGCAGAACCTGCTGCTGGTGCTGATCATCAAGCATCCCGGCATCGGCGTCGGCGCCCTGGCGGAGATGGAGGGGCTGCGCGGCCCGACCATCAGCGGCCATGTCAAGCAGATGGAGGCGGCCGGGCTGGTCGGGCGCGCCCCGCCGGACCCGGCCGACCGCCGCCGCACCGGCCTGGTGGCGACCGAGGAGGGCCGCCGCCGGGCCGAAGCGCTGCGGCAGCAGCGCACCGACTGGCTGGCGCGTCAGCTGGCGGCGCTGTCGCCGGAGGAGCGGCAGGCAATCCAGGCGGCGATCCCGGCGCTGACGGCACTCGACCGATGAGCGGCCCGCAGGCGGCCGCGCCGGCCGAGGCGACGGCGCGCGAGATCCGCTTCGTGCTGCTGGGGCTGATGATCGTGCTCGGGCTCAGCGCGCTCGACCAGAACATCGTCGCCACCGCCCTGCCCAGCATCGTCGGCGACCTCGGCGGCGGCATCCACCTGTCCTGGGTGGTGACGGCCTATGTCCTGGCCTCGACCAGCGTCATGCCGCTCTACGGCAAGCTGAGCGACCAGTACGGCCGCAAGCCGATGCTGTATGTCGCGATCCTGGCCTTCCTGCTGGGATCGGCGCTGAGCGGCGCGGCCCAGAGCATGACCCAACTGATCGTCTTCCGCGCCATCCAGGGGCTGGGCGCCGGCGGCCTGATGCCGCTGGCCCAGACCATCATCGGCGACCTGGTGCCGCCGGCCCGGCGCGGCCGCCAGCAGGGGTCGGTCGCAGCGGTGTTCGCGGTCTGCAGCGTGGTCGGGCCAGCGCTGGGCGGAGCCATCACCGACCTCTTGTCCTGGCACTGGATCTTCTATGTCAACCTGCCGATCGGCGCCGTCGCCCTGGCGGTGGTCAGCCGGGCGCTGCGCCGGCCGCATCTGGCCCGCCGGCGGCGGATCGACTATGCCGGCGCCGTGCTGCTGACCGGGGCGACCACCGCCTTCCTGCTGGTGCTGACCCTGGGCGGGTCGCAATTTCCCTGGGCCTCGCCCGAGATCCTCGGCATCGCCGCCGCCACCGCGATCCTGGCCCTGCTGTTCGCGGTCCAGGCCCGCCGCGCGCCGGAGCCGGTGCTGCCGCTGCACCTGCGCGGCAACCGGGTCTTCGCCGTCGCCTGCCTGGTGCTGGCCCTGACCTTCATGGGGCTGCTGGGCGCCAGCGTGTTCTTCCCGCTGTTCTTCCAGCTGGTGCTGGGCATCGGCGCCGCCCGCTCGGGCCTGCTGACCGGGCCGCTGATGATCGGCCTGGTCGCCGCCGCGATCGTCAACGGCCGGGTGCTGCTGCCGCGCTCCGGCCGCTACAAGCCGGCCCAGACCGGCGGGCTGGCGCTGGCGGCGCTGGCCTTCGCCGTGCTGGCCTGGGCGGTGGCCAGCGTGCAGGGGCTGGCGGTGATCGAGCCGGCGCTGATCGCGATCGGCATCGGCCTGGGCCTGGTGATGCCGAACATGACCATCGCGGTGCAGAACGCGGTGCCGCGCGAGGACATGGGCGCGGCGACCGCCACCCTCGCCTTCTGCCGCTCCCTGGGCGGCGCGATCGGGGTGGCCGGCGCGGGCGCCATCCTCGCCGCGCGGCTGGGGACCGGCGCGCCCGGCACCGAGGGCCTGGCCCAGGAGGGGCTGCGCCAGCTGGCGGCGCTGCCGCCGGAGGCGCATGCCGCCGCGGTCGCGGTCTACCGCCACGCCATCGCCGGCACCTTCGCCGCCGGCGCCGCCATCGTGGCGCTGGCCCTGGCCGCGATCCTGTTCCTACCGGAGCTGCCGCTGCGGTCGAGCCACGCACCGGCGAAAGGCTGATGTCGGCAGGCCTGAGCAGCACCCTTCACAACTTGAGTATGGATAGCGATATAGTTCTGTATGGATTGCCGGCCCACCAGGAGGGTTCATACCGTGACGCTGCAGATCCGTGACGACCGCGCGCGTGCGCTCGCCCGGGAACTGGCCGCCAGGCGCAAGGTGACCATGACCGAGGCCGTCATTCAGGCCCTGGAGGCCGAACTGCGCCGCGAGGCGGAGAAGGAGCCCCTCGCCGATCGCATCGCACGGATCGCGGCCACCCTAGCCGCAGAGGCCGGCCCGAACCGCCATGTGATGAGCAAGGAAGAGATCAACGCCATGTGGGGCCATTGATGTTCATCGACACGTCGGCGATCGTGGCCCTTCTCGCCGACCAGCCGGACGCGCCCGCTATGCCGGCCTGATCGACCGGGCCGAGACGCCCCTCACATCAGGCCTCGTCGTCCTGGAAGCGGCGATGCGGCTGTCGAGCATGCTGGATGTCGATCCGATCCTGGTCGAGACCCGCATCCGGACCCTTCTTGATGATGCCGGGATCACGGTCGTTCCGATCGACGGCAAGACAGCGACCGCTGCCGTCGCCGCCTTCGCCGCCTATGGCAAAGGCCGGGGCCATCCGGCACAGCTCAACCTCGCCGACTGCATGTCCTATGCCTGCGCCCGAACGCATGGCGTGCCGCTGCTGTTCAAGGGCGACGACTTCTCGAAGACGGACATCCGCGCGGCCGGCACCGCCCTATAGGAAGCTGTACGGATCGATGTCGATCTGCACCCGCACGATGCCCGGCACCTGCACCCGCGCCACCCACTCCGTCACCAGCGGCTGCACCGCGATGCGGCGGTCGGCCTTGAACAGCAGGCGGCGGCGGTGGCGGCCGCGCAGCAGGGCCAGCGGCGCCTCGGCCGGCCCCAGCACCATGATGCCGTCGCCCTGCGGCGCCGCCTGCCCGAGCTCGCGCGCCACCCGGTCGACCGCGCCGCGGTCGGGGCCGGAGACGATCAGCGCCACCAGCTTGCCGTAGGGCGGCAGGCCGCGCGACCGCCGCGCCTCGGCCTCCGACGCCAGGAAGCCGTCGCGGTCGTTGGCGACCAGGGTCTGCATCACAGGATGGTCGGGCATGAAGCTCTGCAGCAGCACCCGCCCCGGCTTCTCGGCCCGCCCGGCCCGGCCGCCGACCTGGTGCAGCAGCTGCCAGGTCCGCTCCGCCGCGCGCAGGTCGCCGCCGGCGAGGCCGAGATCGGCATCGACCACCCCGACCAGGGTCAGGCCGGGGAAGTTGTGGCCCTTGGCCAGGATCTGGGTGCCGATCAGCAGGTTGACCGCGCCGCTGTCGAGATCGGCGGTCAGGTCGGCGATCGCCTGGGGGCCGGAGAAGGTGTCGGAGGCGACGATGGTCCAGCGCGCCTCCGGCAGGGTGGCGTCGACCTCCTCGGCGATCCGCTCCACCCCCGGGCCGCAGGCGGCGAAGCTGCCCTCGGACTGGCAGGACGGGCAGGTCTTCGGCAACGCGGCCCGGTGGCCGCAATGGTGGCACTCCAGCCGCCCGGCCAGCCGGTGCTCGACCAGCCAGGCGGTGCAGTTCGGGCATTCCATGCGGTGGCCGCAATGCCGGCACAGGGTCAGGGGGGCGTAGCCGCGGCGGTTCAGGAACAGCATCGCCTGCTCGCCCTTCGCCAGCGTCTCGGCCACCGCCTCGCGCAGGGTCGGCGACAGGAAGCGGCCGCGCGCCGGCGATTCGCGGCGCATGTCGATCGCCGTCACCGCCGGCATCTGCGCCACGCCGTGCCGGTCGGGCAGGTGCTGCACGGCGTAGCGCCCGGCCTCGACATTGGCCAGCGTCTCCAGCGACGGCGTGGCCGAGACCAGGATCACCGGGAAGCCGCCGAGATGCCCGCGCAGCACCGCCATGTCGCGGGCCTGGTAGACGACGCCGTCCTCCTGCTTGAACGCGCTCTCATGCTCCTCGTCGACCACGATCAGGCCGAGCTCGGCATAGGGCAGGAACAGGGCCGAGCGGGCGCCGACCACCACCCGCGCCTCGCCCAGCGCCACCGCCCGCCAGTTGCGCCGGCGCTGCACCGGGGTCAGCTCGGAATGCCATTCGACCGGGCGCACGCCGAAGCGGGCGGCGAAGCGGTCGAGCCAATGGCCGGACAGCGCGATCTCCGGCAGCAGCACCAGCACCTGCCTGCCGCGCGCCAGCGCCGCCGCCACCGCCTCGAAATAGACCTCGGTCTTGCCCGATCCGGTGACGCCGTCGATCAGCGTGGTCGAGTAGCCGTCGATCGCGACGGTGTCGATCAGCGTGTCGGCGACCTCGCGCTGGGTCTCGCCGAGATTGGCCCGCGGCCGGGCCAGGTCGGGCTGCGGCACCGGGTCGAAGCCGGGCAGCAGCACCACCTCCAGGAGACCGGCCGCGGCCATGCCCTTGACCACGCTGCCGCCGCAGCCGGCCTCGCGCGCCAGCTCGGCCGGCAGCCTTGGCGGCCCGTCCTCCAGCACCGCCAGCACCCGGCGGCGGGCGGCGCTGAGTTTCACCCCTTCCGGCGGCATCCCGGCGCGCCGATAGGCCAGGACCGGCTTCGGCGGCTCCAGCGCGCCGGTCGAGGACAGGCTCATGCGCAGCACGGCGCCGGGGGGCGACACAGTGTAGCGGGCGACCCGGTCGATGAAGCTGCGCGCCACCTCCGGCAGCGGCGGCAGGTCGAACCGGTGCGCGACCGGCTTCAGGCGCGACCGCGCCACCTGGCCGGTGCCGGGGCCCCAGACCACGCCGATCCGCTGCAGCCGGCCCAGCGGCACCTCGACATAGGCGCCGGGCGGCAGGTCCATGCCTTCGGGCACCACATAGTCGTAGGCGTCGGCCAGCGGCAGGGGCAGCAACACCCGCACCGTGGCGATCGGGCCACTGTCTTCCGCCATCGCTGTCGCTGGTGTGGCCTCGGACTCCGCCATGGGCTAAACTCGGTCCCGCGGGCCGAATTCGGCGCCGCGCATCGGCCCGAAGCGATCGCCGGCCATTGGAACGAGGCCCATGAAGTTCTTCATCGATACCGCCGACTTCAACGAAATCCGTGACCTGGCCGCCACCGGCCTGGTCGATGGGGTGACCACCAACCCCTCGCTGATCGCCAAGTCCGGGGCCCAGTTCCTGGACCTGATCCCGCGGATCTGCGAGGTGGTCTCGGGCCCGGTCTCGGCCGAGGTTGCCGCGACCGACTTCGACACCATGATGGCCGAGGGCCGCAAGCTGTCCAAGATCGCGAAGAACATCGCGGTCAAGGTGCCGCTGACGCCCGCCGGCCTGAAGGTGTGCCGCACCTTGTCCGACGCGGGCACCATGGTCAACGTCACGCTGTGCTTCTCGGCCGGCCAGGCGATCCTGGCGGCCAAGGCGGGCGCGACCTTCGTGTCGCCCTTCGTCGGCCGACTCGACGACACCGGCCAGGACGGCATGGAGCTGATCCACGACATCGTCCAGATCTACCGCAACTATCCCGCGCTGAAGACCGAGGTGCTGGTCGCCTCGATCCGCGGGCCGCAGCACGTGATCCAGGCGGCCAAGCTGGGCGCCCATGTCGGCACCCTGCCGCCGGCGGCGCTGCGCGCACTGTACAGCCACCCGCTGACCGACAAGGGCCTGTCCGCCTTCGTCGCCGACTGGGCGAAGACCGGCCAGAGCATCCTCACCGAGCAGGAGCTCGCGGCCGTCAAAAAGACGGCGTGAGGGTCGATTGGCACAGGAAGTGAAGCGTCCGGACTCCCCCGCGCTGAGCGCGGGGGACGTGTCGGCATGGCTGCTGGCGCACCCGGACTTCCTGGTCCAGCATCCGGAGCTGGTGGGGCGCCTCGCCCTGCCGCCCCGCGACCGCGGCGAAGGCGTGATCGACCTGCAGGGCTACCAGACCGAAAGGCTGCGTGGCCAGGTCGACCGGTTGAAGGACCAGCAGCGCGCCTTCATCACCGCCAGCCGGGCCAACCACAACACCCAGAACCGGGTCCATGCCGCGATCCTGTTCCTGCTCGACGCCGAAAGCTTCGAGCAGCTGATCCACACGGTGTCGACCGACCTCGCCGTGCTGCTCGACCTCGATGTCGTCACCCTGCTGGTCGAGGCGACTGAGGGTGAGGAGTCGGCGGCGCAGAGTGCCGAGGTCCGCATCGTCGGGCCGGGGGAGATCGCCCGCCGCCTGGGCGCGCAGGAGCTTGCCCTCGAATCCGACATGGCCGGGGACGAGACGGTGTTCGGCGCCGGCGCCGGGCTGGTGCGCAGCCAGGCGCTGATTCGCCTGAACGTGTCGCCGGAGACACCGTCCTGCCTGCTGGCACTCGGCAGCCGCGACCCCGAGATGTTCCATCCCGGCATGCGGACCGAGCTGGTCGGCTTCCTCGGCCGGGTGCTGGAGCGCTGCATCCGCTCCTGGCTGACCACGGCCGGCCAGGACGGCTAGGCGTATCCCCGCATGACCGCCACGCCCGACATGGCGCCCCCATCGGCGGAGGCCATGGCGGGCTGGCCGGCCGCGGCCGACCTGCGCGACGCGGCCGGGCGCTGGCGGGCCTGGCTGGAGGATGAGAAGCGGGTGTCGCCGCACACGCTGCGGGCCTATCTCGGCGATGTCGGCCGCTTCGTCGGCTTCCTGTCCGACCATCTCGGCCGGCCGCCCGGCCTGAACGACCTGTCCGCCGCCGCCCTGGCCGACCTGCGCGCCTTCCAGTCGCGCCGCGCCGCGGGCGGCGCCGGGGCCGCCACCCGGGCCCGCGGCCTGTCCGGCGTCCGCAACTTCCTGACCCATCTCGACCGCATCGGCGTGCTGCACAACGCCGCCATCGGGTCCCTGCGCAACCCCAAGCTGCCGAAGCGCCTGCCCCGCCCGCTCGCCGTCGCCGACGCGCTGGCCGCGGTCGACACCGTGGCGACGCTGAGCGACGAGGAATGGATCGGTCAGCGCGACCGCGCCTTGCTGTTCCTGCTGTATGGCTGCGGCCTGCGCCTGGGCGAGGCGCTGGGGCTGACCCGGCGCGAGGCGCCGGCGGGCGACACGCTGGTGGTCACCGGCAAGGGCCGCAAGCAGCGCATGGTCCCGGTGCTGCCGGCGGTGCGCGAGGCGGTCGACGCCTATATCGCCGCCTGCCCGTTCCCGCTGCCGGCCGGCGGCCCGCTGTTCCTGGGTGCCCGCGGCGGCCCGCTGAACCCGGCCGTGGCCGAACGCCAGATGCGCCAGCTGCGCGTGGTGCTGGGCCTGCCCGAATCGGCGACGCCGCACGCGCTGCGGCACAGCTTCGCCACCCATCTGCTGGCCGGCGGCGGCGATTTGCGCACCATCCAGGAGCTGCTGGGCCACGCCGCCCTGTCGACCACCCAGCGCTACACCGGCGTCGACGCCGAGCGGCTGATGACCGTCTACGCCGACGCCCACCCAAGGGCGCGGCGCACCGGCGGGTAGGCCGCGACCAGGAGCATTCGATGACCGACCGTCCCGATCACGACGAGGACTCCTGGGGGCCCTCCACCACCGCGATCCACCACGGCTATGACCCGGCCAATGCGCAGGGCGCCCTGACGCCGCCGATCTACATGACCTCGACCTACGCCTTCCCCGACACCGAGGCCGGCGCGGCCGTGTTCCGGGGTGAGGCCCAGGGCTATGTCTATGGCCGCCGCCACAACCCGACCCAGACCATCCTGGAAGACCGCATCGCGCGCCTCGAGGGCGGCGCCGCGGCGGTGGCGATGGCGTCGGGCATCGCCTGCATCACCACGCCGATGTGGACGCTGCTGCAGGCCGGCGACGAGGTGGTGATCGACCACACCTTGTACGGCAACACCTACGCCTTCTTCATGCAGGGCCTGACCCGGTTTGGGGTCAAGGTCACCAAGGTCGACATGACCCGGCTCGACACGCTGCAGGCCGCGCTGACGGCCCGGACCCGGGTGGTCTATTTCGAGACGCCGGCCAACCCGAACCTGCGGGTGATCGACATCCGCGCCGTGTCCGAGCTGGCCAAGCGGGCCGCGCCCGAGGTGCTGGTGGTGGTCGACAACACCTTCTGCACCCCGATCCTGCAGCGGCCGCTCGACCATGGCGCCGACCTCGTGCTGCATTCCGCGACCAAGTTCCTGAGCGGGCATGGCGACGTGCTCGGCGGCGTGCTGGTCGGCCCGGCCGACATCATCGCCCGGGTGCGCAACGAAGGGCTTCGCTACCTCACCGGCGCGACGCTGTCGCCGATGAACGCCCATCTGGTGCTGCGCGGGCTAAAGACGCTGGAGATACGGATGGCGCAGCACTCCCGATCCGCCACCGCCGTAGCGCAGCTGCTGGAAAGCCATTCGGCGGTGGAGCGCGTGTTCTATCCCGGGCTGGAATCGCACCCGCAGTTCGCGCTGGCCGGGCGGCAGATGCAGGCGTCCGGCGGGCTGATCGCGTTCGAGCTGAGGCGCGGGATCGAGGCCGGCCGGAAGTTCATGGACCGGCTGCGGGTGGTGACGCTGGCGGTCAGCCTGGGGGACGCGGAATCGCTGGTCCAGCACCCGGCCAGCATGACCCACGCGAACTACACGCCGGAGGAACGGGCGGCGCAGGGCATCGGCGAGGGGCTGGTGCGCCTGTCGATCGGGCTGGAGAACACGCCGGACATCCTGGCCGACATCGAACAGGCGCTGGGCAACCTGTAGCGGGCCCAGGGCCCATATAGACAAGCCATCGCCGCAAATTCCGGGGCATTGACGATGCGCGGATGGCGTCGGCAGACTCCCGCGCCAGGGGAGTCCTGATCCATGACATTCGAGATCACCGCCGTCGTCGCCGGCAAGGTCGGCTTCGCGTCGCATCAGAACGCCGTGCCGGTGCTGCGCGAGCTGGAGATCGCCAGCACCGCCGAGTCGGCGATGAACGACCTCGAGCTGACGCTGACCGCGGATCCGCCCTTCCTCGCGCCCAAGACCTGGCGGATCGACCGCCTGGCGCCGGACGGCCCGTTGCATGTCGCCGACCGCGACGTGGCGTTGAATGCCGGCTTCCTGGGCGAGCTGAACGAAAGCATCCGTGGGACCGTGACGCTGCGCCTGGCCGCCGGCGGGCAGGTCCTGGCCGAATCCGCGCATCCGATCGAGCTGCTGGCCCGCAGCGAATGGGGCGGGGCCGGCACGATGGCGGAACTGCTGCCGGTCTTCGTGATGCCGAACGATCCGGCGGTCGACCGCGTGTTGAAGGCGGCATCGGACGTGCTGCGCCGCGCCGGCCGGCCCTCCGGCCTCGACGGCTACGGCGCCGGATCGCGGGAGCGGGTGTGGGAGCTGGCCTCGGCGATCTGGTCGGCGATCGCCGGCTTCCGCATCGCCTATGCCCTGCCCCCGGCCAGCTTCGAACAGCAGGGCCAGAAGGTGCGAACGCCGGGCGCCATCCTGGACGGCCAGGTGGCGACCTGCCTGGACACCGCCCTGCTGTTCGCCGCCGCCCTCGAACAGGCCGGCCTGAATCCGCTGATCATCATGACCCGGGGCCACGCCTTCGCCGGCTTATGGCTGCAGCCGGTCGAATTCTCGGCCCTGATCATCGACGAGGCCGCGGCCCTGCGCCGCCGCATCGACCTGAAGGACCTGCTGGTGTTCGAGACGACATTGGCGACCCAGGCCCCGCCGCCGAGCTTCAGCCAGGCCGAGCGCACCGCGCTGCGCCAGATCGCCGAGGACGCCGTCGCCCCGTTCGAGCTGGCGGTCGACATTCGCCGCGCCCGGATGCAGAAGATCCGGCCGCTCAGCCTGGCGGGGACCGCCCCGGCGGGGGCACCGGCCGAAGCCGTCCCGGTCGCCGAGGCGCTGGAGGCGGCGCCGGTCCTGCCGGGCTTCGACGTCGAGGTGGCGGAGGCGCCGACCACGGCCGCCGGCCGCATCGCGCTGTGGCAGCGCAAGCTTCTGAACCTGACCACCAGCAACCGCCTGCTGAATCTGCCGGAAGGCGGCAAGGTGGTGCGGCTGCAATGCCCCGAACCGGGGTCGCTGGAGGACCGCCTGGCCGCAGGCGGCAAGGTCCGCATCGTCGCCATGCCCGACCTGGCCGCTGGTGGCCGGGACGAGAAGCTGTTCGAGGCCCAGACCAACGAGAACCTGCGCGACCAGTACGCCCAGGCGGCGATGGAGCGCGGCGAGGTGCTGTCCCTGCTGGACAAGCAGACGCTCGACACCACGCTGGTCGACCTCTACCGCAAGGCCAGGAGCGACATGGCCGAAGGCGGCGCCAACACGCTGTTCCTGGCGCTGGGCTTCCTGAAGTGGAAGAAGGCCGCGACCGACCCGCGCAGCTTCCGGGCACCGCTGATCCTGCTGCCGGTCCGGCTGGAGCGGAAAAGCGCGCTGTCCGGCGTGATCATGACCCAGCATGAGGACGAGCCACGCTTCAACCTGACCCTGCTCGAATTGCTGCGCCAGGATTTCGAGTTCACCATCCCGGCGCTGGACGGGCCGCTGCCGACCGATGAGCGCGGCGTCGATGTCGCCGGGATCTGGACCACGGTGCGCCGCGCGGTGCGCGACCTGCCCGGCTTCGAGGTGACCGAGGAGTTGGTACTGGGCACCTTCTCCTTCGCCAAATACCTGATGTGGAAGGATCTGGTCGACCGCGCCGACCGGCTGAAGCAGAGCCCGACGGTCCGCCACCTGATCGAGCGCGACGGCACCAGCTTCCCGGTGCGGGGCGAGTTCCCGCGGCCGGACCGGCTGGACCAGTCGGTCGACCCGGCCGACCTGTTCGTGCCGTTGCCGGCCGACAGCTCGCAGATCGCCGCGGTGGTGGCGTCGGGCCAGGGCCATGACTTCGTGCTGGACGGCCCGCCGGGCACCGGCAAGTCGCAGACCATCGCCAACATGATCGCCCACAACCTGGCGCTCGGCCGGCGCGTGCTGTTCGTGGCCGAGAAGATGGCGGCGCTGAACGTGGTGCAGCGCCGGCTGGCCGAGCGCGGCCTGGGCGAGTTCTGCCTGGAACTGCATTCGGCCAAGGCGACGAAGACCGAGGTGCTGAAGCAGCTCGACCGCGCCTGGACCACCCGCGAGACCATGAACGCCGAGGAGTGGGCGCGCGAGGGGGCGGAGGTGAAGCGCCTGCGCGACGGGCTGAACGACCTGGTGGCGCTGCTGCACCGCCGCGCCGCCAACGGCCTGACCATCCGCGATGCCATCGGCCGGGTGGTCCGCGATTGGACCGAGACGAGCCCGCGCTTCGCCTTCGCGCAGGGCCGCGACCATGGCGAGGCCGACCTCGCCCGGCTGCGCGACATCGCCCGCCGCCTGGGGCTGGCCCGGACCGATGCAGATGGCCTGTCCGGCGCGCTCGATGGCATCGGCCATGCCGACTGGTCGAATGGCTGGCAGGAGGCGATCGTCGCCGCGGCGCGGGCGCTGCCCCCGGCGCTGGACGCCATGCAGGCCGCGCGCGACGAGGTGCTGGCCGCCACCCGCCTGCCGCTGGCCGCCGAGGATCCGGCGCAGTTGGCCCGCCTGCGCCGCCTGGCCGGGCTGGCGCTGGACAGCCATGGTCGCGACCTGCGCCTGGCCTTCGCGCCGGATGCCGCCGACCGGATCGCCGCCGCGCGCCAGGCCATCGGCCTGGTCGAGCGCTATCGCCGCGACGAGGCGGCGCTGTCCGCCCGCTATGCGCCGGAGGCGGCACGCCGCATCGGCCTGGCGGCGATCCGGGCGGCCTGGCAGGAGGCCGAGGCGAAGATCTGGCCGCTCGCCGGCCTTGCCCGGAAGCGCGTCGGCCGCGACCTGGCGCAACAGGGCGGCGCCGCGGGCCCGGTCGACGTGCCGGCCGACCTGCCCCATCTCGACGCCATGGCCGCCGCGCTGGCGGAGCTGGACGGGCTGGCCCCGCGCCTGGCCGGCGTGCCCGGCTGGGCCGGGCTGGCCAGCGACGGCGCGGCGGTCGAATCCGCCCTGGCCCTGGCCGAGGCCCTGCGCGCGGCGATCTCGGCGGCGGCGACCGGCCCCGAACATCTGGCCGCGCTGCGCGGCGCCATGACCACCCTGGTGGTCGACGCCAACGACCTGCTGGCGGATGGCGGCGCCATCGCCCGCGCCCAGGCCCGGCTGGGCGAGGCCGCTGCAAGCTATGATGCCGCGGTGCAGCGCTTCGACGAACTGGCGGAACCACCCGTCCCCGCCGGCGACTTCGCCGCGGTCCGCGGCCACGCCGGGATGGTTGCCGGCCATGCGCCCCGGCTGAAGGCCTGGACCGACTGGCGCCGGGTGCGCGACGAGGCGATGCAGTCGGAGCTGGGGCCGCTGGTCACGGCGCTGGAGACCGGCGCGATCGCGCCGCGCGAGACGTCCGACGCCTTCGAGACCGGCTATGCCCGCTGGTTCGCCAGCGGGCGGATCGACGCCGAGCCGCTGCTGTCGCGCTTCGCCGCCTCGGTCCATATGGACAACATCGAATCCTTCCGCCGGCTGGACGGCCGGCTGTCCGAACTCGCGGTGCGCTACATCCGCGCCCGGATCTGCGGCCTGATCCCGGCGAAGGACAGCGTCGGGCGCGGCGACGGCTATGCCGTGCTGAAGCATCAGCTGCAGTTGCAGCGCCGGCACAAGCCGATCCGCCAGCTGGCCGCGGAGATGGGCGAGTCCTTCACCCGGCTGGCCCCCTGCATGCTGATGAGCCCGCTGTCGATCGCGCAGTACCTGCCGCCGGACCAGGCGCTGTTCGACCTGGTGATCTTCGACGAGGCCTCGCAGATCTCGCCCTGGGACGCGGTCGGCGCGATCGCCCGCGGCGCCCAGGTGGTGATCGCCGGCGACCCGCGGCAGATGCCGCCGACCAGCTTCTTCACCCGGTCCGCCACCGCGACCGACAGCGACGCCGACCTTGAAGAGGACATGGAGAGCATCCTCGACGAATGCCTGGCCGCCGGAGTGCCGATGCACAGCCTGTCCTGGCACTACCGCAGCCGGCACGAAAGCCTGATCGCATTCTCCAACCACCGCTATTACGAGAGCGGGCTGGTCACCTTCCCGGCGCCGGTGACGCGGGCCAGCGCGGTGGAATGGCGTCGGGTCGACGGAGTCTACGCCCGCGGCAAAGGCCGCACCAACCCGATCGAGGCGCAGGCGCTGGTCGACGAGGCCGTGCGCCGCCTGACCGACCCCGCCTTCGTCGCCGCCGGCCGGACCCTGGGCATCATCACCCTGAACGCCGACCAGCAGCGGCTGGTGGAGGACCTGCTCGACAAGGCCCGGCGCCAGCACCCCGAGATCGAGCCCCATTTCGGCGAAGACCGCACCGAGCCGGTGGTGGTGAAGAACCTGGAGACGGTGCAGGGCGACGAGCGCGACCTGATCATGCTCGGCATCGGCTTCGGCCCGACCGAGCCGGGGGCCAGGACGATGTCGATGTCTTTCGGCGCGCTGAACAGCGAAGGCGGCTGGCGGCGGCTGAACGTGGCGGTGACCCGTGCGCGGCAGGAGATGATGGTGTTCACCTCCTTCGACCCCGGCATGATCGACCTGAACCGGACGAGTGCCCGCGCGGTGCGCGACCTCAAGCATTTCATCGAATTCGCCGAACGCGGCCCGGCCGCGCTGGCCGAAGCCGTGCACGGGTCGGTCGGCGGGCCCGAATCGCCGTTCGAGGTGGCCGTGGCCCGGGAGCTGGCCCGCCGTGGCTGGACCGTGGTGCCGCAGATCGGCGTGTCGCGCTTCCGCATCGACCTCGGCATCGTCCATCCCGACCGGCCCGGCGACTATCTGGCCGGGGTGGAGTGCGACGGCGCCGCCTATCACAGCGCCGCGACCGCCCGCGACCGTGACAAGGTGCGCGCCGGCATCCTGGAAGGCCTGGGCTGGACGCTGATGCGGATCTGGTCCACCGACTGGTGGATCGACAAGGCCGGGTCCGCCGACCGGCTGCACCGCGCGCTGGAGGCGGCGCTGGACGCCTCTCGCGCCGAGGCCGCGGTGGCAGCCGCCGCAGCGACGCCGACGCCGCCCGAGCCGATCCTGGTCGCCCCGCCGCCCGAGGCCGACATCGTGCCGACAGTGGAGCTGCCGCCGGCCTCTGCCACCGCCAACGGTGCCGCGGCGCATGTTCCGGACGAGGCGCCAGCGCGGTTGGCGCGGCAGGTGCCCGCCGACGGCATCGCCCCGGCACCGGCCCCCTACCGGGTGACCGACTTCACACCTCACCAAGCCGCGATCGACCCGGTGGCGTTCTACGAGCCCGCCTATGATTCGACGCTGGCGGCGCTGGTCGGGCATGTGCTCGATGGCGAGGCGCCGATCTCGGAAAGCCTGCTGGTGCAGCGAATCGCCCGGGCGCATGGCTTCCAGCGTGCTGGACGCCTGATCCGGGAGCGGGTGATGGGCATCGTGGCACAGCGGCACCACACGGCGCCGGACGGGACGGCCGGGCTGTTCGTCTGGCCCGACCGCGAGGTGCCGGCGCGCTGGCAGGGCTGGCGCACACCGGCCACGCCGGACGATATCCGCCAGATCGAGGAGATCGCGCTGGCCGAGATCCGGGCCGCGGCCCCTGGCCAAGGGACAGAGGACGCAGCGGTCGAGATCGCGCGGCTGTTCGGCATCCGCCGCCTCACCGCCCCGGCCCGCCAGCGCATCGAGGCGGCGCTGGCCGCCGGGCCGGACGAGGCCCAGGCGCAGGCTCAGCCCGGCGGGAGCCCGTTCTCGAAGCAGTAGTGGATCGTCGGGAAGCTGTGGCGCAGGGCGACGACATCGGGCAGCACCGCCTCCGGCGCCTCGCCGCGCACCAGCACGCGGGCGATCAGCTCGGCGATCGCCTCCATCTCGCGTTCGCGCATGCCGAAGCGGGTGACCTCGATGGTGCCGATGCGCAGGCCGCCGGGGTAGTCCCAGTCTTCCTTGCGGTCGGCCGGCAGCAGGTTCTTGTTGACGATCAGGTTCGCCCGTTCGAGTTGCTGCGCCGCCGCCAGGCCCCGGCCGAAGCCGCGGGCATCGGCGATGGCCTGATGGGTGGTGGTGAAGCCCTTGTGCGCCCCCAGCATCGGAATGCCGCGATCCTGCAGCGCCTGGGCCAGCGCCCTGGCGTTGGCGACGATCTGCGCCTGCAGCGCCGCGCCGAATTCGATCGCCTCCGCCGTCGCCAGGGCCAGCGCCGCCACCCGGTTGACCTGGTGGGTCGCGGCCCAGACCGGGAACACCGCCGTGGTCACCGCCTCGGTGATCTCAGGGTCGTTCCACAGGATGATGCCGGATTGCGGGCCGGCGAAGGTCTTGCCGGCCGAGCCGGTGACGATGTCCGCCCCCTCCCCCAGCGGGTCCTGGAACTGGCCGCCGCCGATCAGGCCGAGCTGGTGCGCCGCGTCGAAGAAGAACCGGCCGCCCCAATCGGCGATGACCTCGCGCATCGCCGCCAACGGCTGCGGGAACAGCGTCATCGACAGGCCCAGCGCCACCAGCTTCGGCCGGGCCAGCGGCGCCGCCCGGCGGAACAGGTCGAGGTCGACCACCAGCTCGTCCGGGTCCATCGGAATGTCGACGACGGTGCGGCCCATGGCGCCGGCCGGGCCGTCGAGCCGGTTCGAGGAATGGCCGCCGGTGGGCTGCGGCGCGGTCATCACCACGTCGCCCGGCGCAGTCAGCGCGGTGTAGACCACGGCGTTGCCGATCATCGAGGCGCACATCCGGTGGTCGGCGTAATTGCAGCGGAAATGCCGCTTCAGCAGCTCGACGCACAGCGCCTCGACCTCGTCGATGTGGCGGGTGCCGGCGAACCAGCGGTTGACCCGGCCGATATGGCCCTCCGCCGCCCGGGTACCGATCTCGGCCGCCAGCAGCGCCCGTACCCCCGGGCTGGTCGGCGCCTCGGGCGCCAGCAGGTTGATGCAGTCCTCGCCGCGCCATTGCGCGTTGCGCCCGACCGCCGCCTTGACCGCCTCGCCCATCGCCGCGGGGTCGACGCAGGCGTCCAGCACGGCGCGCGCCGTGGCCAGCGTGTCGCGGTCATGCACCTCGATGCGGTTCGTCAGATCCGTCTGCCCCATGCCGGCCTCCCCTGGTTCGAGCGAATCCAGGCTAGGGCAGAATCAATGGGACCGGATTTCGATTTACAGGCCCGGAGTTTCCGTTTTGGATCGCCTTGGGTCCCGTTTGGAGAAATCCATGAAAAGTCCTGCTGCCGGCAAACCGGCCCCGATCGTGCTCGACGCCATCGACCGGCGCATCCTCGACCTGCTGCAGGAGGACAACCAGGTCACCAACCTGGCCCTGGCCGAACGCGTCGGCCTGTCGCCGCCGGCCTGCCTGAAGCGGGTGCGGCGGCTGCGCCAGGAGGGGGTGGTGGTGAAGGATGTGGCGCTGGTCGATCCCGAGAAGGTCGGCCAGACCATCGTCGCCTTCGTCGGGGTCGAGCTGGACCGCCAGCGCGAGGACGTGCTGGCCGCCTTCGAGCGCAAGATCGCCGCCGAGCCGGAGGTGCAGCAATGCTATTTCGTGTCCGGCGAGACCGACTATCTCTTGGTCGTGACCTGCCGCGACATGGAGGCCTACAACCTGTTCTGCCGCCGCGTGCTGGCCAATGAGCACAACATCAAGCGCTTCCGCACCAGCTTCAACCTGTCGCGCGTGAAGTACGAGACCAAGGTGCCGATCGGGGCCTAAGAGCTTTCACCGGCTCGGAGGCCGTTCGAGAACGCGCTCGGCGCGAGTCGGCTGGCGATGGTTTCGAGAACCGGAGCGCAGCGGACATGGTCGTCCGTGAGCACCGGAAGCGCAGAAACCGCCGTCAGACGGCCGCGCCGGGCGTGTTATCGGACGGTCTCAGCGGGTGGGGACCGGGACGTCCTTGGAATAGTCGTAGAAGCCGCGCTTGGTCTTGCGGCCGAGCCAGCCGGCCTCGACGTATTTCACCAAGAGCGGACAGGGCCGGTACTTGCTGTCGGCCAGGCCGTCATACAGCACGTTCATGATCGACAGGCAGGTGTCGAGGCCGATGAAGTCGGCCAGCTCCAGCGGCCCCATCGGGTGGTTGGCGCCGAGCTTCATCGAGGTGTCGATGGCCTCGACCGACCCCACCCCCTCATACAGGGTGTAGACCGCCTCGTTGATCATCGGCAGCAGGATGCGGTTGACGATGAAGGCCGGGAAATCCTCGGACACCGCCGGGGTCTTGCCCAGCTTGACCGACAGCTCGTGGATCGCCTCGTAGGTCGCGTCGTCGGTGGCGATGCCGCGGATGATCTCCACCAGCTTCATCACCGGCACCGGGTTCATGAAGTGCATGCCGATGAAGCGTTCCGGACGGTCGGTCGTGGCCGCCAGCCGGGTGATCGAGATCGAGCTGGTGTTGGTCGCCACCATCGCACGTTCGTTCAGATGCGGCACCAGATGCTTGAAGATCTCGCGCTTGATCGGCTCGTTCTCGGTCGCCGCCTCGATCACGAGGTCGCAATCCTTGAAATCCCGGTAATCGGTGATGCCGTGGATCCGGCCGAGGGTCTCGGCCTTTTCCTCGGCGGTCAGCTTGCCGCGGGCGATCAGCCGCTCAAGGTTGCCGTCGATGTGTTCGACCGCATGCGCCAACGCCTTCGGATCGACATCCAGGAGCCGGATGGTGAAGCCGTTCTGCGCGCCGACATGGGCAATACCGCTGCCCATCTGCCCTGCGCCGATCACCCCGATCGTCTGGATCATGCCGCGGTTCCGCTCCGAACGTCCCTGGATCTTGCGCCGCCCGCATTGGTGCGGTGCAGCAAAGAGGTCGAACGATAGTGATGTCCGACATAGCTTGTCAACGCGACTGCCGCCGACGCAAGCATCTTGCTCAAGTCATGGGCAATCGCCCTTAGAGACCGTTTGGAAACGCGCTGGTGTGAGTCGGCTGGCGGTGGTTTCGAGAACCGGCGCGCAGCGGACGTTTGGGTCCGTGAGCACCGGAAGCGCAGAAACCGCCGTCAGACGGCCGCACCAGTAGCGTTTCCAAACGGTCTCTCAGCGATGGGCGCCGGGCACCCACAGCACATCCTTCTCGCCGTCGCCGTTCAGATGGCGCGACAGCACGAACAGATGGTCCGACAGCCGGTTGGCGTATTTCAGCGCCTCCGGGTTCACCGCCTCGGCCGCCATCAGCGCCGAGACCAGCCGTTCCGCCCGCCGCACCACGGTGCGGGCGAGGTGCAGATGGGCCGCGGCGGCGCTGCCGCCGGGCAGGACGAAGCTGTTGAGCGGCGCCAGCACCGCGTTCATGGCGTCGATCTCGCGCTCCAGCCGGTCGACCTGCCCCGCCGTCACCCGAAGCGGCGGGTATTTGGGGTCCTTCTCCTCCGGCGTCGCCAGGTCGGCGCCGAGGTCGAACAGGTCGTTCTGGATGCGGCCGAGCATGGCGTCGGCTTCGCCCTCCCCCGGCAATTGGGCGGTCTGCAGCCGGGCCAGGCCGATCACGGCATTGGCCTCGTCCACCGTGCCGTAGGCCTCGACCCGCAGGTCGTGCTTGTCCACCCGCCGGCCGCCGACCAGCGAGGTCTGCCCGCCGTCGCCGCCGCGCGTGTAGATCCGGGTCAGCGTCACCATGGCCGCGCGCCCTGGGCGCAGGCGAGCGCGCCGCTCAGGCCGTCCACAGCGCCAGCATGAAGAACAGGATCGCCAGGGCCTGGAAGCCGATGCGGGCCTGCATCAGCCGGTTGCCCCATTTGCGGTTGAACGGTCCGTGCTGGGCCATGCCGACCACACCGGTGGCGAGCGAGGCGAGGACCCCGGCCATGCAGATCACGGCGAGGATGATGAAGACGATGCTCATGCGACGATTATAAGACGCCGGCCCGGCCTCGCCCAGCGCGATTGCAGGGGCGGGTCACCCGGCGGCTCAGCCGGGCCGGCGGCGGGGCACCGGCACATCCGACAGGCCGCGCGGCACCGGCCGGGCGCCGGGGACGACGACCGGCAGGGCCGGCGCGGCCGGCTGCGCCG